>CAZVKA010000001.1:0-15668 GCA_964627595.1 uncultured Flavobacteriaceae bacterium
TACATCTTTTACTCTTGGTGAAAAATTATCATCCATGTTATTTTCCTTTCTCTCTTGGTTATTCTCTGTTAGGAATTCAAAAACCGTACCTCGATTCTTTTGTTCCGCTTTTTGGAGTTAAAGCTAATTGACAAAATCACTTCCATAAAACAAAGAAGAATGTAATGAACTTATTAACTAAGGACAACTAAAAATTTGTTAATAAAATACAAGAAAACCTCAATGATCAGGGTTCGTAGGTTAGCTAAAATGCGTAAATTGGCACGTTAGATTTTTAAACCAAAATATACGAATTTATGGCTGAAGGAGAAAAGTTAATTCCTATCAACATTGAAGATGAAATGAAGTCGGCCTACATTGATTATTCGATGTCGGTCATTGTGTCACGTGCCCTGCCAGATGTACGTGATGGTTTAAAGCCTGTACACAGAAGGGTTTTATATGGAATGTATGAGCTGGGGGTTCTCTCGAATAGAGCCCATAAAAAGTCAGCGAGGATCGTAGGGGAGGTTCTGGGTAAGTTCCACCCGCACGGAGATTCTTCAGTTTACGATACTATGGTACGTATGGCCCAGGAATGGAGCCTTAGGTACATGTTGGTGGACGGACAGGGTAACTTTGGATCCATTGACGGCGACAGTCCTGCAGCAATGCGTTATACGGAAGCCAGGATGCGCAAGATCAGTGAGGATATGTTGGCCGATATCGATAAGGAGACAGTAGATACTCAGCTAAACTTTGATGATACCATTCATGAGCCGGTAGTTTTACCTACCAGGATTCCTAATCTTCTGGTGAATGGAGCAAGTGGAATCGCCGTAGGAATGGCAACGAATATGCCTCCTCATAACCTTTCTGAAGTTGTGGATGGAGTGGTAGCTTATATTGACAATCATGATATTGAGATAGACGAGCTGATAGAGCATGTCAAGGCCCCTGATTTTCCTACAGGAGGAACCATTTACGGATATGACGGTGTTCGCGAGGCATTCAAAACAGGTCGTGGGCGTGTAGTACTACGTGCAAAAGCCCATACTGAAGAAGTAAATGGAAAAGAAGCAATTATTGTAACCGAAATTCCTTACCAGGTCAATAAAGCCGAAATGATCAAAAAAACGGCCGAACTGGTAAATGATAAAAAAATAGAAGGTATTTCGCTGATCAGAGATGAATCTGACCGGAATGGAATGCGAATCGTTTACATCCTTAAAAGAGATGCTATTCCTAATATAGTTCTCAACACCTTATACAAGCATACTTCTCTTCAGAATTCCTTTAGCGTGAACAATATTGCTTTGGTAAAAGGTCGTCCGCAGATGTTGAACCTTAAGGATATGATCCAGTATTTCGTGGAGCACCGTCATGACGTTGTTGTAAGGCGTACTGAATATGAGCTGAGGAAAGCTGAAGAAAGAGCCCATATACTTGAAGGGCTGATTATAGCATCAGATAATATTGATGAGGTGATCGCACTTATCAGGTCATCTAACAATGCCGATGAAGCTCGTACCAAATTGATCGAACGCTTTGAACTGACAGAGGTGCAGGCTAAGGCGATCGTTGAAATGCGATTGAGACAGCTTACCGGTCTTGAACAGGATAAATTGCGAGCCGAATATGAAGACCTCATGGCTACCATTGAAGACCTGAAGGATATCCTTGCCCGAAAAGAGCGCAGGATGCAGGTCATTAAGGATGAAATGCTCGAAGTGAAAGAGAAATACGGAGATGAAAGGCGCTCTGTTATTGAATATGCCGGAGGAGATTTGAGCATGGAAGATATGATCCCAGATGAGCAGGTAGTAATTACCATTTCTCATGCCGGTTATATAAAAAGGACATCTCTTACTGAATATAAGACTCAAAACAGAGGTGGTGTAGGTCAAAAAGGATCGACCACAAGAAATGAAGATTTCCTTGAAAATCTTTTTGTGGGAACAAATCACCAGTACATGTTATTCTTCACTGAAAAAGGGAAGTGTTTCTGGATGAGAGTTTTTGAAATTCCGGAAGGAAGTAAGACTTCAAAAGGACGGGCTATTCAAAACCTTATCAACCTGGAGCCAGATGATAAGCTAAAAGCCTTTATCTGTACCCAGGATCTTAAAGATCAAGAGTATATTAATAGTCATTATGTAATTATGGCTACCAAGAAAGGCCAGGTGAAAAAGACCTCTCTTGAGCAATATTCAAGACCAAGGACTAACGGTATTAACGCGATCACCATCAGGGAAGGAGACGAGCTGCTGGAAGCCAGACTTACTACCGGAAACAGCCAGGTGATGCTGGCTTTGAAAAGCGGAAAAGCCATTCGTTTTGAAGAAAGCAAAACTAGGCCAATGGGTAGAAATGCTTCAGGAGTAAGAGGAATTACACTTGCTGATGACAATGATGAAGTGGTTGGAATGATCGCTATTCAGGATCCGCAGGAAGAAACCGTGCTGGTTGTTTCTGAAAATGGTTATGGGAAACGAACTTATATAGATGACCCTGAAGATGGGGAACCAATTTACAGGATCACAAACCGTGGTGGAAAAGGGGTGAAGACCATTTCTATCACAGAAAAAACCGGTGACCTTGTAGCTATTAAAAATGTGAAGGATGGAGATGATCTAATGATCATCAACAAATCCGGATTGGCTATACGAACATCTGTAGACAGTTTACGGGTAATGGGAAGGGCTACCCAAGGGGTAAGGCTCATTAACCTGAAAGGGAATGATTCTATCGCGGCAGTTGCAAAAGTGATGAAGGAGGAAGATGAAGTTGAGGAAATTGCGGATAATATGGACGCTGATGGAATTGACGGAAACCTTGGTAACACAGGGGAATCCAACGATGGCACAACTATTGCAAATGATAGTGAAGAATAAATAATTATAAACCCTAAACAATGAAAACAAGAATACTGACGGCAGCATTAGCAATGTTCACAGTAGTGGCATTCGGCCAGAAAAAAGAAATAAGACGTGCAGGAAAAGCCGTTGATAAAGGTGAATACCAGGAGGCTAAGAATTACCTTCAGCAGGCTGAAGCTCAATTGGCAAATGCTGATGAAGATGAAAAAGCAGATTATTATTTGTACAAAGGATATGCATTAATAGGTAACGGAGAGAACGTTCCTACAGCTGACCTTATGGCAGCTGCCGATGCCTTTAAAAAAGCAGCTGAGATGGGCCATAGTGAGTCACAGCAAGGATTAGCTGCTGCAAGTAATGCATTGGTAAATGCAGCAATCGCAGACCAGAATGCTCAGAGATTTTCAGAGGCAGCAGATAAACTGGTAACCGGTTATCGACTAAACCAACAGGATACTCTTTACTTATATTATGCAGCTTCTAATGCTGTTAACGCTAAAGACTACGATAAGGCCCTTGAATATTACGAGGAGCTTAGAGATCTTGGGTTTACCGGGGAAGAAACTATATATACGGCTGTAAATAAAGAGACCGGAGAAGAGGAAAGAATGGCTTCCAAGGAACAACGTGATATTTTGGTAAAGTCTGGAACATATCTGAAACCGGAGGAGAAAGTTACAGAGTCTAAAAAAGGTGAAATAGCTAAGAATATTGCGCTCATTTATATAGAAAAAGGGCAAGATGATAAAGCTATCGCGGCCATGGAAGTTGCCAAGAAAGAGAATCCTAACGATGCGAACCTAATGCAGGTTGAAGCTGATATGTATTATCGTATGGGTAATATGCCTAAGTATCGTGAGATCATGGAATCTATTGTAGAGCAAAACCCAGATGATGCGGTTCTTTACTACAACCTTGGAGTTAGTGCTGCACAAATGGAGGAAAATGAGCGAGCAATTGATTATTATAAAAAAGCCATTGAACTTGATCCATCCATGCACAATGCAAGGATCAACCTAGCTTTTGCGATCCTTGCGAAGGAGCGTCCAATCGTAGATGAAATGAACAGCCTGGGAATGAGCAAAGCAGATCAAAAGAAGTATGATGAACTTGGGAAACAACGTAACCAGTTGTACCGGGATGCCATGCCACACCTGGAGAAAGTTTTGGAAAGAGATCCTGACAACTTAGAGGCAGCAAGAACAATGATGAATATGTACTATCAATTGAATGAAACCGAAAAGGCTGAAGCAATGAAGCAAAAGGTTGCAGAGATTGAGTCTAATCAATAGCATTTCGCTTGTATAACAAAAAACCCGTTCAAACGAACGGGTTTTTTTATACTATCTTTTTGATCACTCTTAACTGGTGAGTGTGTTGTCGTAATTCGGGATTGAAGATTCCGGAATGATCAATTCTGTCCAGCCTTACTTTTCCGTCGGCGTGGATGATGTAGTTGTCATTCATCATGATACCTACATGTGTGATAATTCCTTCCTTATTATCAAAAAAAGCAAGATCTCCTGGCTCACTTTCTTCTATAAAACTCAGCGATTCTCCCTGTTTGGCTTGATCGGCAGCATTTCGATGCAATTTATATCCGTTCAGTTTGTATACCATTTGTGTGAATCCGCTGGAGTCAATTCCAAAGGGGGTTTTTCCTCCCCACAAAAATGGAGCGTTCAGGTATAAAAATGCGGTTTCAATAAGCCTGTCTTTTGACTTTTTGCCCGAAGTCTTATTACCGCTGTGGGTATGATTAAGGGTCTGGATAAAATTTAATACCGATCCCAGGGGGACCGGCATTAAATGTTTATTTGTACCGCTAATGAATTCAATGAGATCTGCTGAGAGAACTGGTTCTTCAGTTTCGAACCTGTTGTATTCCTCCTCAGAGATTTTAAGAAATTGTTTGTTGGCAACCCATGCTTCGCAGGAGTCAAACGCTGTTCGAATGCGAGACCATTGAGCTCTTTCCTCGAGGATCTTGAAATACTCTCCGTAGAGCACCTGGCTCACCATTTCACTCGTGTCTGTAGGTTCTAACCTAAGGGGGACAATTCCCAGGTTACAGATGGCATATTGCATTTATTGATCGAATAAGAGGGCAAATATTTATTGACGCTCAATTACCATGGCCGAGGCACCACCACCGCCGTTACATACTGCAGCTGCACCAATCTTTCCGTCATTTTGTTTCAGTACATTAAGCAGAGTAACAATTATCCTCGCTCCTGAGCATCCAAGAGGGTGACCGAGGGATACGGCCCCACCATTTACATTCACATTTTTATCCTCCAGTCCAAGGATCTTCATATTCACCAGGCCAACAACAGAAAAGGCTTCGTTAAATTCGAAATAATCTACCTTGTCTAAAGTAATTCCGGCTTTATCAATAGCTTTTGGAAGTGCTTTAGAAGGGGCTGTAGTGAACCAAATTGGTTCTGTTGCGGCATCAGCAAAACCTTTAATAGAAGCAAGTACTTCAAGGCCCAGTTCATCTGCCTTTTCACGGCTCATAAGTACTAATGCAGCAGCTCCGTCATTAATGGTTGAGGCATTAGCGGCTGTCACAGTACCTTCTTTTCCAAATGCTGGGCGAAGCGAAGATATCTTTTCCATTTTCACGTTGCGGTACTCCTCATCTTGATCAACAATAACAGGATCTCCTTTTCTTTGAGGCACTTCTACAGGTACCACTTCATCGCTAAACTTACCTTCTTCCCAGGCTTTTTTCGAACGAGTGTATGACTGGATAGCGAATTTATCCTGCTCCTCACGAGAATAATTGTGCTCTTTTGCGCAATGATCTGCAGCTACTCCCATGGCGTTTTGGTCATAAGCGTCTACCAGACCATCTTTCTGCATTCCGTCGATCATTTGGGCAGGTCCGAATTTCTGGCCGGTTCTTAGGTGCAGGTAGTGAGGGATCAAACTCATATTTTCCATTCCCCCTGCAACAACAATATTGGCATCTCCAAGGCTAATGGCCTGGGCTGCCTGCATCACGGCCTTCATACCGCTGGCGCATACTTTATTTACAGTAGTACAGGGAACATTGGTAGGAATACCGGCTCCAAGGGCAGCCTGTCTTGCCGGAGCCTGTCCGGTACCGGCCTGGACCACATTTCCCATCAGGACCTCATCTACCAATTCTGGTTTTAATTTTATTTTATCTAGTGCCCCTTTTATGGCTATTGATCCCAATTTTGTTGCGGGAACTGTAGATAAGCTGCCTAAGAAACTTCCTATGGGAGTTCTTACCGCGCTCACTATAACTACTTCCTTATTCATGGTTCTAAGTTTTAATTTTTACTATTGCGAATTTAATCATTTTAAAAGGAACAAACCAAGGTCATTCCCACCAGCCGGCTTTTTTTACTACATTTGAAAAGAGAATAGTCTGTATGAAATCATTCGTGAGTTACCTTTATAAAAATCAGGATATTTTTTATAAGGTATTTTTATTTCTTCTAACAACTTTTTTGATCGTCTACCTGTTTCCTAAAGGTGGTAAATTTAAATACGAGATCCCTAAGGGAAAACCCTGGCAATATGAAAATCTTTATGCCCCATTTGATTTTGCGATATTAAAGTCTCCTGAAGAAATTGCTGCGGAAAGGGAACGTATTAACAAAGAGCACATCCCTTATTACGATTATAACCAGGAAATTTCAGAAGAGGTTATTCAAACTTTTGAACGGCGTTTTTTTGAAGTGTTTTCAGATACCCTTACGGCAGGAGAGCTCAACCAGCTGGAGACCTTTGTAGATCAAACAGCTGAAGCTATCTATGAGAACGGACTCATTCAGGAAGTTGTGCCAAGGGACCCAGACCAGGTAGTTTATCTTAAAAAAGGAAATGAGGCCCGGGAAATTCGATACCGTAACATCTTAAAGCAAAGTCAGCTTCGGGAATTTCTCAATAAGAGTATTGACCAGGCTCAGTTGCAACTTTTCCGTGAAGAATTGATAGGCTTATTCTTTGATACGGTTCGGCCAAATGTGAGATTTAACGAAGCTCTTACTCAAAGCGAGCTGGAATCAAAATACGACCAGATTTCCTATACCCGCGGAAACATCGAAAGAGGTACGATCATCGTTGCCAAAGGAGAAGTGGTGGAAGGCAATAAGCTGCAGGTTCTCAATTCATTGAAAGCCGAATATGAATCCCAGGTTTGGAGTGAGGCTAATTATAACTGGATGATCCTGGGTTACAGCCTGCTGGTATTTCTCGCCCTGCTTATGTTGATGTTATTCATTCGCAAATACCGGTATGATATATTCCAGAACAATATCAAGGTCACCTTTATTTTTTTCAATCTTCTTTTGATGGTATTATTAACGGTACTGGTTATTAGATTCAACGTTCAGTACGTTTATGTAGTACCCCTATGTGTACTGCCGTTAACTCTTAAAGGCTTTTTTGATTCCCGCCTGGGATTGTTCACTCACGTAATAACAGTATTGCTGCTGGGATTCATTGTTCCCGACAGTTATGAATATATGTTCTTGCAGATCATTGCGGGTATTGTAACCATCCTTACGGTATCTGAACTTTATAAAAGAGCCAATTTATTCATTACTGTGGGCCAAATCACTTTGGTGTATATTCTTTCTTACTTTGCCTTTACGGTGATCCAGGAAGGGTCAATTTACGAGGTGCAGCCTGAAACTTTCCTGATGTTCCTCTTTGGAGGGGTGGCCACGTTATTTGTCCAGCCTTTGATTTATGCCTATGAAAAAGTATTTGGGCTTGTTTCTGATATGTCTCTGCTTGAGCTATCCGATACTAATTCTAAGCTTCTTAAGGAACTCTCAGACAAGGCTCCCGGTACTTTCCACCACTCTTTGAATGTGGCCAATCTGGCCGAAGCTGCAGCCTCTGAGATTGGTGCTAATGCCATGCTGGTGAGAGTAGGGGCCCTATATCATGATATAGGAAAGATGAAGAACCCAACGTATTTTACAGAAAACCAAACGACGTCTGTTAATTCCCATGACGAGCTTGCTCCCCGAGAAAGTGCGGAAATCATAATAGAACACGTGATCAACGGAATAGAGATCGCCAAAAAACGGAACCTTCCAGACAGGGTTATTGACTTCATTCGTACACATCATGGTACGACCACGGTTTACTACTTCTTTAAAAAGGAGAAAGAAATGAATCCTGATGCAAATCCAGATGATTTCAGGTATCCCGGCCCTATGCCATTTAGCAAGGAAACCGCAATTTTAATGATGTGTGACAGTGTGGAAGCCGCCAGTAAGAGTATAAAGGAGCCAAGTTCCAGACTTATTGATGAATTTGTGGAGAAGATCATCAATAAGCAAATGGAAGAAGGCCAGTTCCTTAATTCAGATATTACTTTTATGGATATACAGCTTGTCAAGAAAGTATTGAAACGCAAGCTGAAAAATATTTACCACCTTAGGATTGAATATCCCGAGTGATCACAGAATGTTTACGATCTCTACTTCGCTTTCATGGAACGTGAATTTGTCCCCGGCTTTTTTGCCTTCCAGTTCCTTGTAAATAGGAGAATCTGTTGAAATTGCGAACACTTTTCTACCGCTTTCCATATCTATTTCTCCAAGTGGAACAGAAACAAAATAGTAATTGTTCCTGGTTTCCACCACGCTTCCCGGTCTCACTGTTTCACTCCTGTGACTAAGATCAAGATTGGCAAGGGTTTCTTTCATATTTCTCACCCTGTTGAGATAGGTGGCATTTTTTTCGTATTCAGTAAGCATTTCGCCCTTGTTACCGTATTCATCAAAATCTGGGTGGAAATTATGCTCTTCATCCTCACCACTAATGGTTTCCAGTTTTTCATTGTATTGATCGATTCGTTCGTTAACGAGGTCGAGGCATTTGTTGAATAATTCTTCTTTATTAAAGCTCATTTTTATTGCGTTTTCCATAAAATTAGAGAACGTGAGATTTATAAAAGAACAATTAGCAAAAGTTTAATAAATGCTTTTTTTAGAATAAAACAGTGATTTTAGAAGGCTTCAAGATCGTGAGCAGGCTGGTCGAAAAGCAGAAGATTACTTTTAAGTCTTTCGCTCACCAGGTTCATCATTCGCTTATTTAAAGCCGAAGAATTTGAGATGTAAAGATCATATTCTTCCAGCGTGAATTGTCCTATGATCATCCCTTTTAAGCTGTTCCTGAATTTAATATCCTTTTGAACCGCATTTTCAATATAACCAATGCGTTTTTCAGGAGAAAGAGTGAAAAATACATTTTTGTGTTTCTCAATGTAATTCCTGAAAACGCTTACCAGCAGATCATTCTGTAGTTTGATCACCGGTCTTAGAGTGCTGTTTTGAAAAACCTCATCGCGGTGCATATTTTCTCGAAATTGGGCAGAGGAGATTTTAGGCCTCATCTCCAGCAGGTGCAGGTCTCTGTTTTTCATAGCTTTGGGTTTTCTTAAATATACATAATTTCCTCTTTTTTTTCAGAAGTAAGCCCCTTAGTTATAAACTGCTTTATGAACAAGGTAGCTTCCGTTAATTTACGGCTAATATTTTTAGCTGCTATTTACTTCTTTTTATCTTTAAATAAACAATTAGTGAGATGATCAAATCCAGAAATCCATTTTCAGGAGAACTTTTAGCCGAACACAAGGAGTTTACTTCCGAAGATATCAATAAAGCATTGAACCAGTCTGTGCTGACCTTTAAAGAGTGGAAAAACACCACTTTTGAAGAACGAGCAAAGCTGATGCGGAATGCAGCTGAAGAATTGCGGAAGAATAAGCGTGAATATGCAGAGACCATGACCAGGGAAATGGGGAAACCTGTTTCGCAGTCAGTCGCAGAGATCGAAAAGTGCGCGTGGGTGTGTGAATATTACGCCGAAAATGCCAGAAACCAACTGGCTTCCGAAGAAATCGAGACAGATGCCAATAAAAGCTATATTAGTTATGAGCCACTTGGGGTGATCCTGGCAATAATGCCCTGGAATTACCCTTTTTGGCAGGTGTTCCGGTTTGCTGCTCCGGCTCTTATGGCTGGGAATGTTGCTGTTCTCAAACACGCCAGCAATGTGATGATGTGTGCTCAAAATCTGGAAAAAGTCTTTTTACGGGCTGGTTTTCCTGAAGGTTGTTTTCAAAACCTTTTGATTGGCAGCGACAAGGTAGAAGAGGTCATTAAGGATGATAGGGTAAAGGCGATTACCCTCACCGGAAGTACAGATGCAGGCAGTGCCGTAGCCGCGACCGCAGGAAAGGAGATCAAAAAGAGTGTTCTGGAACTGGGCGGCAGTAATGCCCTGGTTGTTTTTGAAGATGCCAATCTTTCAGAGACGGTGAAAACCTGTGTACAGGCACGTTTCCAGAACACCGGGCAAAGCTGCATAGCCGGAAAACGGCTTCTGGTTCAGGAATCAATAGCAGAAAAGTTTTTAGAACGCTTCAAAAAAGAGGTGGAGAGCCTTAAAAGCGGGGACCCTATGAATGAAGATACATATATTGGGGTTCAGGCCAGGGAAGACCTTGCTGAAGACCTGGAGAAACAAGTGAAGGAGTCAGTGAAACTGGGAGCAGAGCTACTGATTGGAGGACAGCGAAAAGGTGCCTATTACGAACCTACGGTCGTTACCGGGGTAACCAAGAATATGCCGGTTTTTAAAGAAGAAACTTTCGGGCCAGCGATAGGGGTCACTATTTTTAAGAATGAAGAGGAAGCCGTAGAACTCGTAAATTCCTCTCAGTTTGGATTGGGAGTTTCCATATTTACCAAAAACTTCCAAAAGGCTAAAGAACTGGTTCCCCTTTTTGAAGACGGAGCTGTTTTCGTAAATGAACTGGTGAAAAGTGATCCCCGATTACCCTTTGGTGGAACGAAACGATCTGGCTACGGGAGAGAGCTCTCCTTTGTTGGGATTAGAGAATTTGTCAACATCAAAACAGTCTATTTTAAAGAATTTGAATAATGTCTAAACAAAATATAGCGGTTACTACAGATTGTGTGATCTTTTGCGCAACGCCCCAGGGTACAAAGATTTTGCTGATCAAGCGAAAAAATGGTCCCTTTGAGGGGCAGTGGGCCCTGCCAGGAGGATTCCTGGAAGATGACGAGCCGCTGGAAACTGGCGCTAAAAGAGAGCTGCAGGAGGAGACAGGAGTAATAGTGGAAAACCTACGACAGCTAAAAACCTTTGGTGCACCCGGCAGAGATCCTCGTGGGCGAACTCTTAGTATTACGTATTGGGGGGAGATAAAAAAGGAAGAAAGGGTGAGCGGCAGTGATGATGCGGCAGATGCGAAATGGTTTAGAATAGATGATCTTCCTGATATGGCTTTTGATCATGGCGAGATTGTAAAGACGGCCATAGAGCATTACCTTCGTCAAGAGAATTAATCTTTAATCTTAAATTATACAATAATGCGTTTTCACACCCGTAAATGGATCAAACCACAGGATCTTAATCCTAATGGCACCTTGTTTGGAGGCCGCCTTTTAGAGTGGATCGATGAGGAAGCAGCGCTTTACGCCATCATTCAATTGGAAAACCCAAGGACTGTCACCAAATTCATGAGTGAGATTGATTTTAGAAGTTCTGCTCGCGAAGGCGATATCATCGAAATTGGAATGGATGTGGTAAAATTTGGAAAAGCTTCTCTTACCCTTACTTGTGAGGTAAGAAACAAAATGACCAGGGAGAGTATTATTGTTGTTGAGAAAATAGTAATGGTAAGTCTGGATGAAGCCGGTAAAGCTAAACCTCACGGAAAGACAAAGATCGAGTTCGTTAAAGACCGGCTTAAAGATTAGGTTTTTCCGTTAGCTTTTTCTTTCCGATCCTTTTTGTCCTCTTTTTCAATATTTTTCTCAGCCTCTTCCATATCCTCTTTTGAGGGAGGATCCTTTCTTTGTTCTGCGGCTGATTGAGGTTCGAGACTTAGTTTAACGTACAGTGGAAAATGATCAGATTCCACATCATTTCCCAGTCTAAGGTCCATCACCCGCCATTCTTCAGAAACAAATAAATGATCAAGCGGCCACCTCATGATCCAGCTGTTGGCATTAAAGGTATTGTAAAATCCCCGACCTTTCCTGGGGTCCAGCAGCCCACTTACATTTTGAAATAGTTTTGTAGATTCTGACCAGGCTACGTCATTAAAGTCCCCGGCCACGATAACCGGGTATTTTGAATTTTTAGCCATCTTGGCAACCAACATCATTTGCGCATCACGATCTGTAGAAGATTCATCATGAGGCGGCAATGGGGGAGTAGGGTGTATAATGTGCAGTTCGATGATCTCCTTTGAGGCAAGTTCGAGACGTGTATGAATGGATGGAATACTGTCCTGCAGTAGAAATTCTATTTTAGGACCTATAGATCTTAACCTGGAGTAGAATAACATGCCATAGGTGTTGTCAAGAGGCATTTCAGCTTTATAATTATATCCAAAATCTTTCAGAGCAGGAGCGAGTTTATTTTTCCAGCGAGGATTGGTTTCCGTGAGGACTACTATATCAGGATCAGTTGTTAGGATCTCATCCAAGACCCTTTGATATTCTTCATTTTTTTGCAGCACGTTCAATATTAAGATGCTGAGGGTGCTGGTTTTATCCACCTGTAGATTGTCCTCTACCTCAAAATTTGCCAATGGTGTATATGGATAGATCTTTGTCAACTGGAATAAAAAGCAACCTGATAATACCAGGATGAACAAGTAGTCCCTCCAGGATCTTATGTCAAACCTGAAGAAGTAAATCAGGAGAGCTACCAGAGTGAAGATCGTAAGCTGTACATGAGGGTAATCAAACATCCTTATCCACCAGTAATCGGCAGCTACAAAAGGAAATAAGGTAAGGATTACGGCCAGTACTCCAAGAGCTTGTAAAAGTGGTTTTAGATGCATTTAATCTTAATGGATTGATATGGGAAGTTGAAGTTAAGTAATTTTTCCCTTTATAGGGAAAACTAAAATATTCCTCTCATTAAAACCATTAAAAGACTAAATTATTTTCTTTCCAGACTTTGAAGCGATTTTATGATATCATCGCCTGAAGGGGATTCGAATAACTGCAGGTCAAAATAAGGTATGGCAGCAATCAAATGATCAAAAATATCTGCAGTGATCCCTTCATAAAATTCCCAGCGTTTGTCTTTGCTGAAACAGTAGATCTCAAGTGGAATGCCTTGTGTGGTAGGCGGCAAATGCCTCACCATCATGGTCATTTCCTGGTTTACCTGTGAATGCGACTGAAGGTAGTTTAAGGCATACTTTCTGAACACCCCGAGATTGGTTTGATGCCTCCCGTTGATCAAATATTTTTTATTTATTCCCAGTCTTGAATTATACGCCGTAATTTCCTGTTGCCGTTCCTTGATATAAGAACCAATAAGATTGTACTCCTCAAAGGTGGCGAGATCCTCATCATTGATGAACCTTATGGAATTCTGCTTAATATACAGCGCACGCTTAATCCTTCTTCCCGGTGATTCCTGCATCCCTCGCCAGTTATGAAAGGAATCGGCAATAAGGTTATATGTAGGGATGGTGGTGTAGGTATTATCCCAGTTCTGCACCCTTACGGTGGCCAGGTTAATTTCTGTAACAAAACCGTCAGCTCCATATTTGCTAAAAGTGATCCAGTCACCAATCCTTACAATATCATTCACCGATACCTGTATGGAGGCAATAAACCCAAGAATGGTGTCTTTAAAGATGAACAGAATAATAGCCGAAGCTGCTCCCAGGGAGATGAGGAATCCTAAAACAGATTTTCCTGTCAATTCAGAAAATATAAATATCAATCCCAGGGACCAGAAAACGATCATTAGGATCTGGGTATAGCTTTCAATAGGCTTATCCCTATATCGCTCATGCCGTTTCATGTAGTTGGTGGTAGTGCGGAGTAGGCTACGGGCGATAAGTACTAACAGGATGATGATGTATACATCCACAAGCTTTTCAAAGAACCACAGAAGTTGCGGGTAATCCTGGAAAACAACCGGAACGGTTAGGATAAGCAGCAATAATGGAAGGATATTGCTTATGTATCTGGGAAAGTTACTTTTAACAAGGTAATCGTCAAAAGTTGTTTTGGTTTTATTAGTGAACCTTTGAAAGGCAGTTAAAAGGATCTTTTTGGTCACAAAGTGAATAAAATACCAAAGCACAAATACAATGGCAATATTCACCAGCATGTTCAGGAAGTGGGCAATATTTTCACCAAGCCCTTTGTTAATAAGATAATTTGCGAGGTAATTACTGGCTTCCCTAATCCTTTCCTGCATAGGTTATAAATATTTCTTTTCCACATAGAATGGCCCCAAGGGCAAAACTGAGCTTATGCAGATCACAAACAAAGTTCTTAAATTCCATTGCATGGCTTTATAAAGCCATAATGCTCCAAGAATGTAAAGAACAAATAAAATTCCGTGAAGCATTCCTACCACCTCAACCATTTGAGGAGCTTCCCAAATGTATTTTAAAGGCATGGCTATTAACAACAAAACCAGGAAGGAGGTTCCTTCCAAAATACTGATCCATTTAAAGGATTTAACCTGGTGATCTAATGTCATTTCAACTTCATTTTTTAATGCTGCAAATATACTTTTTTCTGTCTGAACGGCTTCGGAAAAAATGGAAATTCATAACCAGTTAATAGTTGTGTTTGATAGCAGTTTGTAGAGAGGATATTTGAAAAACCCCTGTTTGACCGGGAATCTTCCCTAAATTTTGATTAAAACAGCTTGTGGGAACCTGTATTTTTTTAATTTGCGGATAATTCAGAAGAAAAATAAATGGCAAAGAAAGTACTTGTCACCGGCGGCTTAGGATTTATTGGCTCCCATACAGTAGTGGCACTTCAGGAAAAAGGGTTTGATGTCGTGATCATTGATAATTTATCCAACTCATCTTTAGAAGTGTTAGGTGGCATCACCAGGATCACAAAGATCTCTCCAGACTTTGAAAATTTTGATCTACGTGATAGGGATGCCGTAAAGGCCTTTTTCGAAAAATATCCCGATGTGGAGGGGGTAATACATTTTGCAGCTTCTAAAGCAGTAGGGGAAAGTGTGGAAAATCCTTTGTTGTATTATGAAAATAATCTAAACAGTTTGATTTATCTTCTGCAACAATTAAAGGAAAAAGAGAAGGCTCGCTTTATATTCAGTTCCTCTTGTACAGTTTATGGGCAGGCAGATGAATTACCTATAACGGAATCAGCTCCCGTTAAGAAAGCTGAATCACCTTATGGAAATACCAAACAAATAGGGGAGGAAATTATTGCAGATACCTGTAAGGTTTCTCCAAACCTTCAAGCAATATCCCTAAGATATTTTAATCCTATAGGGGCTCACCCAAGTGCTCATATTGGAGAACTTCCTATTGGGACGCCCCAGAATCTAGTGCCTTTTATCACACAGACTGCTGTGGGAAAACGGGAAAAACTGTCGGTATTTGGAGATGATTACCCTACTAAGGATGGTACCTGTATAAGAGACTACATTCACGTAATGGATCTTGCACGTGCTCACGTGGTTGCTTTAGAGCGACTTTTAGATGAAGAACAACAATCTAATTACGAAGTGTTTAATCTGGGGACGGGCAAAGGAAATTCAGTGCTGGAGGCGATAAAAGCTTTCGAGAAAGTGTCCGAAATTAATCTGCCCTATACTATTACCGGCAGGAGGGAGGGGGATATTACTGCAGCTTATGCAGATACTCTTAAGGCTAATGAGGTTTTAAAATGGAAGGCAGAATTCTCTATAGAAGATGCCATGGAAAGTGCCTGGAAATGGCAATTAAAATTAAAAGAGAAAGAAGAAGAAGAA
>CAZVKA010000001.1:15768-84535 GCA_964627595.1 uncultured Flavobacteriaceae bacterium
AAGAAGAAGAAGAAAATAAAACTGTCTAAAATATGAGTTCAAGGGCTAATTCAAACTTTCTTTCCTAGGTAAGGAACCAAGAGCCTGTCTTGACACAGGTTGTATTAGGGAATATATTTTAGACAGTTTTTATAAACAAGACAAATTAATTTACAATAAACGCGTGAATCACCCCGGGTAACCATCCAATAAGGGTGAGAATAATACTAATCAATAAAGTTGTTCCTACTCCATGATTTAAATAAACCGCTAAGGGGGGTAAGAGGATATTCAAAATTATGGTCAGCATACTTTTTGTTTTTTGTTGATTATACTCTAATTTAATATTAATTCTTCAGCCTTTATGATAAAAATGGAGGTTTAGCTTCAATTTAACAAGCAAATTTTTAATTTGTCTTATTACAAAAATCACCTGGATCTGAGGTGCGGCCAATATGATCGCAGGCTCAATAATATTTTAATTTTCTTCTTTCAAAAATTGCATTAGGGTTATCTTCGCAAAAAATTAACGACATGACATTTAAGGAGCTGGGAGTTTCAGAAGAGATTATAAAAGGATTACAAGAAATGGGGATCAATACCCCCACAAAGATCCAGGAAGCTGCCATTCCTGTCCTTACAGAGGGAACTGTTGATTTCATAGGACAGGCGCAAACAGGAACCGGGAAAACAGCAGCCTTTGGATTACCGTTACTGGCACAGATCGATCCGGGGCAGGATCATGTACAGGCACTGATACTTTCTCCCACAAGGGAGCTAGGTCAACAGATCGCCAAGCAGTTATTCAAATTCACCAAGTACACAGATAAGGTTTTCACAGAAGCGGTCTATGGGGGAGAAAAGATCGATATCCAGATCGCCCGTCTTAATAGGCCCACCCAAATCGTAGTAGCCACTCCCGGTAGGTTGGTAGATTTAATGAACAGGAAAGCGGTAGATGTCTCAAAGATCAGAACCCTGGTGCTTGATGAAGCAGATGAAATGCTGAGCATGGGCTTTAAAAAAGACCTCACCACCATTCTTGGTGCCACCGCTTCAGCCAAGCGAAATGTCTGGTTATTTTCGGCAACCATTCCGCAGGAATTAAACGAGATCATCAACAAATATGTGGCAAAAAATGCCAGGAGAGTACAAATTGATAAACAGGATGCGGTTAATACCGGGATCAATCATCAGTTTGTGGCCGGTGATGACAATAATAAACTGGATACTCTGGCTTATTTCCTCAAATCTATGGGAAAAGAAAAACGGGGCATCATTTTTACTAGGACAAAGGCTGCAGCACGAACTCTTTCCAAACAATTACAGGCAAAAAATCATGAAGTAGGTCTTCTGGAAGGAGATATGCTTCAAAAGGACCGGGATAAGGTGATGCGTGCTTTCAAAAGCAAAAATTTGAGGCTGCTTGTGTCTACAGATGTTGCAGCGCGTGGCATTGATGTGGAGAATCTGGCTTTTGTAGTTCATTACCAGTTGCCAGACCAGACCGATTACTATACCCACCGCAGCGGCCGTACCGCCCGTGCCGGGAATACCGGAATTTCTCTTGCTTTAGTCAATAAGATGGAAATCAAGAAATTAAAGCAACTGGAAAGAGAATTGGGGATCAAATTTACCCAAATTAGATAACCTACAAAAGATCACAGGTTTCTTCTTCCAGTTCGGTCTCTATGGTATAATGATCAAAATTGTACTCCTGTAAGATAGCTTTTACCTGCTTTTTAACTTCCAGCAGCTGCTGGAATCTGGAAATATTTTTCAATTTGATATGAGTGGTAAAGACGTGGTCTGTGCCTTCAAGAGACCAGATGTGCATGTGGTGGAGCGAAGCAACATTAGGTATGCTGCGAAGCCTGTTTTCGATCTCCTCCAGGTTAATTTCTTTTGGTACACCCTGTAAAAAAATGAACAGGGTTTCCTTGAGCCTTTTAAAGACATTCCATAGGATAAAGGAAGTGATAAGCAGGGATAGTGCGGGGTCCAGGTATGGATTATCCCTGAACTGCAGAATTATGGCCACGATAAGAACGGCAATCCATCCCAGTACATCCTCCAGAAGGTGCCAGGAAACTACTTTTTCATTTAAGGATTTTCCTTTGCTGAGCTTCCAGGCAGCATACCCGTTAACCAGAACACCAACAATGGCGAAGTACATCATTCCTTCGGCATCTGACAGTTCTGGGTATATTAATCTTTTTACCGCCTCTGTGATTACAAAAAGAGAACCTCCAATAAGTACAAGACTGTTTATGAGTGCACCCAGTAAAGAGAATCGCTTATAGCCAAAGGAAAAACTGGCATTGCTTTCCTTCTGAGATTTGTTCTGAAGGTACCATGAGGTACCAAGGGAAAGGGTATCGCCAAGATCATGTACTGCATCTGAGATTATGGCCACACTGTTGACATAAAATCCACCTATGAGTTCAAAAATGGTAAATGCGAAATTGAGAAAAAAGGCAATTTTCAGGTTTTTCCCTGACTGATGGTGATCATGGTCATGGCCCATTGAGAACTGTTTTTGGTGCTCATTCCCAAAAATACAAGAAATAGCCCAACTTTCTCAGGAAAAGGAAGAAAGGATCAGCTGCGATTTAAACGATCTTGAAGATCACCAGCGCATATCCGTAAAACCTAACGAAACGCAGGAGCCCAAAAAGGAGATAATATTTGAATTTATAATTGATGATCCCCGCAGCAATACTGGTCATTGCAAAAGGAACGGGTAACAATGCCCCAACAACAATCAAAAAGCCACCCCATTTTTCCGTGTTCTTGATGTGTTTACTCAATTTATTTTCAAGGGCGTTATGAACTGCAGGAATACGTGTTATGGCCTTTCCCATAAAATAAGAGAAAATCCCGCCCAGGTACGAAGCCAGCGCCAGCAGGCTCAGGTGAAATACCGGGGAAGCAGACTTTCCTGCCCAGGCAATAAATAATTCAGGTGGAACAAGTCCCAGTAATGATTCTGAAGCCAGAAAGACAGATAGAATTCCAATAGGACTAAAGGTTTCCGTTACCGTGACCAGAACCTTATTGATATTAATGACATATTCGTTGACTGCCAAAAGGGCACCTACAAAAAGGAGGATAGGAATAACTGCCTTTTTAAGGCTTAGACCAACAAATCTGTAAAATCCGGTATAGTTATAATATTGGTGAAGGAGCTTCCACCTTGGTTTCTTGTTAAGGGCAACATTTTTCTTCTTCATTTTCCTATCTTTCATTCGGGTAACAATTGTGCTGCTGTAAGTTCAAATACCACGCCAATTCTGGGAAAAAAACTTAATTCTCTTCTGCGTAGGCAATTAGGTTGTTGCTGTATTCTCTTAACTCAAGAGCGTTCACTTTATTTTTTGGTTCAGCCATCAGCGAAAGCAGGTAATCCAGGCTTTCCTGAGGATCTACCTTATTCTCAGGAGAATTTTCCTCTTCAAAACCTTCAACGGGTTCATCATCAGGGATAGGAATATCAAAAGTTTGGTAAGTTTCAATGTGTTCATACGTTAGTCGTATCACCTTGGCAAGTAGAGGATTTTGTTCTTCCACGGCATATGGCCTCAATTCTTTCAGGTCATCAACAATAGTATTGGTAATAATACCATTGCGCATCAAATCGCGCTGTATCTTGTTTAGAAGTTTTTGGGCCTTAGGATTTTCCAACGTAGCTTTTTTTTTAACGGTTAATTATTTCCCCTCCGTGACTAGTGGTATAATAGCAATCACCGGGAAAGGTGTGCAAAGATAATTGATTCTTCCTGTAAATTCCGATAGTAAATTTAAAGAATTTTACTTCGGAAGGGGTTTTTTTTCAACACGTTCTCCTTTCATTCAAGAATTAACAAATTCTTACGAGAAGGAGCCTTTCTGTTAGGGACAGAATTTTTAGTTTTAAGGTTAACTGAAAATTAAAATCTATGACATCATTAAAAAATAAAGTAGCCTTTATTACTGGCGGAAGCAAGGGAATAGGTTATGGTATTGCCTCTGCGCTGGCTGAAGTAGGCGTGAACGTGTGTATTACCAGCAGGCATGGAGAAGAGGCCGAGAATGCCGCGAACGAATTGAGCAACAAAGGCAAAGGGCGCGTTATTGGTCTGGAGGCAGATGTTCGTAACCTTCAAAGCCAGGAAAAAGCTATTCACAAAGTGATCGAGGAGTTCGGCCAATTAGATATTCTGGTGGCCAATGCTGGGGTAGGGCATTTTGGGTCGATAGAAGAACTAACACCTGAGCAGTGGCAGCAAACTATTGATACCAATTTAACCGGAGTGTTCTACAGTATGAAAGCCGCCGTACCGGCTTTGAAAAAATCAAAGGGATATATTTTTACCATCTCCAGTCTTGCGGGAACTAACTTCTTCGCCGGTGGCTCTGCATACAACGCCAGTAAATTCGGGGTGACCGGTTTTACCCAGGCCGCCATGTTAGACCTGCGGGATTATGATATTAAAGTGACCACTATTATGCCGGGTTCTGTGGCTACTTATTTTAACGATCATACCCCTTCTGAGGCTGATGCCTGGAAGATCCAAATTGAAGACATTGGGGAGCTGGTAGTAGATTTGGTGAAAATGAATCACAGGGCATTACCCAGTAAAGTGGAAATGAGACCTACAAAACCACCAAAGAAGTAATAATAAGAGTACTAAAAGAGGAGGTTTAAACCTCCTTTTTTTTGGTTGCCAGGTGAATACTTTTTGCCTGGTCCACGATCTTGTCTGCTATTGCCAACCAAACTTCTTCCTGGAGAAAGTGTCTTGCAGGAAGGGAATGGATTTCTTTTAAACCTGCTATTTTTTTGATTTCCTCCCCATAGGTATCGAGCTTCAAAGCGGGATCTTTTTCTCCCCAGATCGCCTGTACGGGATAAGGTACATTTTGCACCGCTGTGTAGCACAGATCTCTGAATTTGGTGCTGTTGTCAAAACTTCTCATGATCTTTAAAAATGCCTTGCCGCCATCCTCTCTTTTCAGAAGGTCCACGTACGCGTTTATTTCTGATGTGGGGACAGTTGAAGACTTTTCCACTCCCATTTTTTTAAACATCACCGGCCAGGTAAGATGGGTGATCATTTTTAATTCGGCCTCGCCGATGCCCTTTTTTTCAAAAGGACGCATAACGGTGGGTTTTTTGAAGTTCACCACGTCGATCCAGGTGTTGAGGATTGTGAGGGACATTATTTTTTGAGGATGCCTGGCAGCGAGTGCAAATCCTATAGGTCCACCAACATCATGTACTACCAGGTGAAACTTCTTAAGTTTAAGGGCTGTGGCAGCTTTATAGAGGAAATCAGCAAAATTGGAGAAAGAGTATTCAAAATTCACTGGTCTTTCTGAAAGTCCCAGTCCCGGCAGGTCAATACTCACTCCTTTGTACCCTTTCTTTGAGAGAGAGGTAAGGACTTTTCGGTACAAAAAAGAAGAAGTTGGTACTCCATGGATGCAAAGCACCGGTTCCCCGCGACCATAACTAAGTGCGAAAGTGCGTAGCCCATCAACGGTGATATATTTCCCCGCTGCTTCGTGCTCCTTTATTACCTTTTCTATGCTTTGGTCAATTTTGGCCATACAAGATCAGGCGTTTTGTTTCTGTAAAATATTAAGTAATTCTCTGGCAGCTTTTTCAGAAGAGGCAGGGTTTTGCCCTGTAATAAGTCTGCCGTCTGTCATAACATAAGAACTCCAATCGTCTCCTTTAGAGTAATGGGCACCTAGTTGATTCAGTTTGTCTTCCACAAGAAAAGGAACCACATTGGTTAGTCCCACGGCTTCTTCTTCAGAATTGGCGAAGCCGGTAACATTTTTGCCTCTCACCATTGGGCTTTTATGGTCTTCTACGTTTGCAAGCACTCCTGGAGCATGGCATACAAAGGCCATGGGTTTCATTTGCTCATTAAAAGATTCAATAAGAGCGATTGATTTAAGGTCATTAGCCAGATCCCAGAGCGGGCCATGCCCTCCCGGATAGAAAACCGCATCAAAATCTGAGGCTTTTACATCTTCAAGTTTTTTGGTCATGGAGAGCTTTTTCTGAAGCTCAGGATCGTTATCAAACCGCTTGGTAGCTTCAGTTTGTGCTTCATTAGTAGTGCTTGCAGGATCTATGGGTGGATTTCCCCCTTTTGGGGAAGCCAGCGTGATCTCGGCTCCTGCATCTGCAAGTACATAATATGGAGCAGCAAATTCCTCTACCCAAAAACCTGTTTTCTTTCCGGTGTCTCCCAGCTTTTCATGGGAGGTCAAAACCATCAGTATCTTCATAATTCTTCTATTATATAAATGAATAATTGGTGGCTAAAAAGCCTTTTCCTTAAAATTACGACCATGACTTTCCTTTACCAAAGCCGTAATACTAATTTAAGGTTAAATTGTGTTTCAGAAAGAAGCATGCTTCTGTGTATAAACAGGTGAAAAGCCAATATTGCTTTGTAGCTTTGTCATCAAATCAAAATCTGTGAACCTGCTGTCTCACTTCAGCTCTTTTTTTAACCTTATAAAGACTGCCGAGTTTTCCAAAGGGATAAGTTTTGCTGTGGCTGCTATTCTTCCCTTGCTGTTCACGGGGTACTATGACCGCCTGGAATACGGGATTCCCATGACCATTGGAGTATTGCTTTCTTCTCCCAGTGACGTGCCGGGAAGCCTGCGCCGCAGGATGATAGGCGTGGCTTTATCAGTGCTTATGGCTACTCTGGGTACCTTGTTGGCAGGTTATGCCGCGATGCATGCCCTGCTTTTTGTGCCGGTATTGATGCTGCTCATTTTTTGCTTTTCCATGATCTCAGTATACGGGTTTAGAGCATCCCTTATTGCCTTTTCAGGATTGTTTGCTGTGGTGCTGAGTCTTGCTAAAGTACCTTCGGAAGTATCTGTGCTTACACATTCCCTGCTGATAGGTACCGGTGGTATATGGTACCTTCTTTTTACCGTTACCCTGCACTACCTGAACCGCCGCAGGGAAACGGAAACCCTACTGGCTGAAGGTTTTGAACTGACTGCACAATACCTTGATATTCGTAACCAACTTTTAAGAGCTGCTCCCCGGGACAGAACCCAGCTCAAAAAAGATCTTTTTGAAGTGCAAACCTCTATCAACGAAAAACATGAGGTCATCAGGGAAATGCTGATCTCCCGCCGAAAGAACTCCGGAAGATCTGGCGTGGTGCGTAAGAACCTCCTCATCTTTATGGACATGGTGGATATACTTGAACTCGCCATGGCCAATCCTGTGAATTACGAACGCATGGATGAACTGTTCAGGGAAAGAAAGGAAAAATATGAACACATCAAAGAATGGAGTGAAATGATGTGTGCTCAGGTTAAAAAAATAGGGGAGGTGTGGTCTTCCAAACAAACTTATAGGCCAAATGCTGATCTTGAAGAAAAAAGGCAGCAGGTGTGGCAGGCATTTTCAGAATTTGAAAAGGAGGCAGACCTGCCCCGGGAGCGGGAGGCGCTTCTGGTATTCCGTAATTTACTGGTCTTTAAAGATAGGCAGTTCCAGAAAATAAAGGCTATAGAACGTTTTCTGCGAAACAGGAAGGAGAAAAACCTGCTAAGCAACAAAGCTAAAGATGCTGAGAAGTTCATTACCAGCCGCAACTATAATTTTAAAACCCTGCAGGACAATATTGACCTGAAATCCCCAATTTTCAGGCATACCCTTAGATTAACTGTTGTTCTGACAGCCGGTTTTATCTTAGGGAGGATCTTTCATTTTCAGAACGCATACTGGATATTACTAACCAGCCTGGTGATCATGCGACCGGGGTATGCCCTTACCCGCGACCGTTTTAAGCAGCGGCTGTATGGTACCCTTATTGGTGGGGCCATTGCGGTAAGCATTGTTTTGCTTGTACAGAATCAAATCGTTTACGGTGTATTGTCTATAATCTCGCTGGTTTTGGCTTTTTCCATGATCCAACGGAACTACAAAACGGCAGCCGCGTTCATCACCTTAAACGTGGTCTTCGTGTACAGCCTTTTTAGGCCAGATGTGTTGCAGGTTATTCAATACCGGGTTCTGGATACGGTGATAGGGGCGGGCCTGGCCTTTCTTGGGAATAAATTCCTTTGGCCTACATGGGAGTATGTAGGGATCAACAATTATTTTGTGGAAAGTATAAAAGCCAATATCGAATACCTACAGGAAATTGAAGATTTCTATAAGAAAAAAGGGAAAGTCCCGGCTTCCTATAAACTGGCTCGAAAAAGAGCTTTTTTGGCAGTGGGAGATCTCAGTGCCGCGTTTCAAAGGATGGCACAGGAGCCAAAATCAGGAGAAGCCAATATGGAGCAGGTTTTTAAGATCATTTCGGTCAACCAGGAATTGCTTTCTTCGGCGGCTTCGATGGGAACTTTTATCATGGCTCAAGCCACCACTTCGGCTTCTGCGCATTTTCAGAATTACATGAAGACCGTGAGACACCATCTCAATTATTCAGTTCAGTTGTTAGAGGAGAAGGTTCCGCAGCAATCCTTGGAGCAGAATGAAATTGAAAAGGCTGAAAACTATTTCAGGCAAAAATATGAGGAACTTGTTGAGCTTCGAAAAAGCGAACAGGATGCCGGGGCGGAAGGAATCAGCGAAAACCTGCGGGAACAGTTCCAGGAAGTACAGATCATTACAGATCAACTCAAATGGTTGCTGGAACTTTCAGAAAGCCTTAGAACGTTGGTAGAAAAACAGGAAAAGAAGTAAAAAGCCACCCTTGTGAGGTGGCCTGAAAACATGCTAATATGTAAATATTAAACCGAAAAAAATCTTATTTTTTTTCGTGTTTTTTCTCAGACTTTTGCTGTTCTCCTCTCTTTGGAGCTGCTTTTTTCTCTGCTTCTTTCCGTGGCTGATTTTGCCTTTGTTTTTCTTGCTGTGCCATGACTTTTAAGTTTTTAATTATTAAATATTTATTGTTGTCTGGTTAACGAAATAAATTTACAACACTCTGGTTTTTAGATATTTAAATTTAGTATACTTTAACTGTAATTTGGCAGTTAATTTACAGTGCCCGCTATATTTCAGAAATAAAGGACCTAAAGACAGATAATGGTGGAGCATTTCTTAAATTTGGGAAAAGGAGAATTTTATAACACTATGATCGAGGAAAAAATAATACAGGATATTATTTCTCAAAAGAGACTACCGCAACTTAAGTTCAAGGTAAAAGAAAAAGCAGAAACTTTTACCAAAAACCTGTTTTACACACTTTTTGATGAGGATACTGCTGTGAAGGAAAACATGGAAAAACTGGCCTTTGATTTTAAGGAGCTGGCAGATCTTGTATGCTGGGAGCCGGGCAAACCCTGTGCAGAGATCTGGGCAAATTATTGCAAATTATTGCCCGGAATTCTTCGAAAATTGCATAAAGATGCCGTAGCTATTGCCGGGAATGATCCTGCAGCCAATTCAGTAGAAGAAGTTTACTTATCCTATCCCGGATTTTTTGCGATAGCTGTTTACCGTTTAAGTCATGAACTTTATAAATACAAGTTCCCGTTGGTGCCACGTCTAATGACCGAATGTGCTCACAAACTTACGGGCACCGATATTAATCCCGGAGCAGAAATAGGAGAGTCGTTCTTTATTGACCACGCCACAGGGGTTGTAATAGGAGAAACCGCAGTAATTAAAAATAATGTGAAGATTTACCAGGGAGTGACACTGGGAGCTCTTTATGTGGAACGGGAATTAAGGAACAAAAAAAGACATCCTACCATAGAGGATAACGTGACCATCTATGCAAATGCCACTATTTTAGGAGGAGAGACCGTCATTGGTGCTAACAGTATTATTGGAGGGAATGCCTGGCTAACGGCTTCAGTTCCTGAAAATTCTTTCGTAACCCATTCCCCGCAGATCAAGATAAAAAACCGACAGACAAGATGAGCAAAACAGTACTGGATCTAATAGGAAATACGCCCCTGGTTAAAGCGCAATACCTTGTGAAAAACCCAAAAGTTGAGCTGTATTTCAAGCTGGAAGGGCAAAATCCCGGGGGAAGTGTAAAAGACCGACCTGCTTTCAATATGATCAAGAAGGCCCTGGAGCGGGGGGAGATCACAAAAAAAACCAGACTTATAGAAGCCACCAGCGGCAATACAGGGATCGCCCTGGCGATGATCGCTAACCTCTTTGGGCTGCATATAGAACTGGTAATGCCCGAAAACAGCACTATTGAACGCGTACAAACCATGAGGGCCTACGGCGCGACAGTGATTCTTACCAGTGCTGATAAGGGGATAGAAGGTTCCCGCGACCATGCTGAAGCTAAAATGAAAGAAGGTGGATATTTCATGCTCAACCAGTTTGGTAATAATGATAATTGGCAAGCACATTATGAAACCACAGGACCAGAGATCTGGAAAGATACCAGGGGGAGACTCACTCATTTTGTATCTTCTATGGGGACTACAGGAACTATAATGGGCACTTCCACATTTATGAAAGAAAAGAATAGGGCAGTACAGATCGTGGGTGTGCAGCCAACAGATGAGTCCAGAATTCCGGGAATAAGAAAATGGCCCAAGGAGTACCTGCCTACTATTTTTAACCCTGAAAAGGTAGATAGGGTGCTTGAAGTGAGCGAACTGGAGGCAAGGGAGATGACCCGCAGACTGGCTAAGGAAGAAGGGATCTTTGCAGGGATGAGTAGCGGGGGCGCTGCTGCTGCTGCAGTTAGACTCTGCAATGAACTGGAAGAAGGTGTCGTGGTAAGTATTGTATGTGATCGCGGGGACAGATACCTGTCGTCCGATCTTTTTGCCCAATAAAAAAACCGCACAACAATTGGGTTGTGCGGCTTCCAATTTAAAACACGTGATTTTATAAACCTACCAGGCTTAAGCCTTGAGTATTCCTGTCAAATCGCAGTCTTCTAACTCTGTCCCCGTCCTGGATCTTCACCTTATATAACTCCTTATCGATCATCCACCCTTTAGAGGTTACAATATGAGTGTTTTTTAAGACCTGGGAATTGCGATACTTGCGAAGTATCTCGAGCTTAACATCATCAGGTAAAGCTATATTTTTAAATCGCTGGTAAGTGGAGACCATTTCCCCTCCGTTATCATAATTTGCCTTTACCAGTCCTTTATTAGTCTTAAAGTATACGTTATATCCGTCAAAATCATATTCCTGGTTTTCAGCAATGAATTTGTGGATATTAAATTTATCCTGGATGAAGGCAAGGGGATCTTTTTGAAATTCGCCCACCCTGTCTTCCTTAACCATTACTGTGATCGAATTGGTAAGTGGATCCACCTTCAGGGAATAGGGGGTGTAATCTACCCTCGATTCACCTAATACAATCT
Source organism: uncultured Flavobacteriaceae bacterium (assembly GCA_964627595.1). GTDB lineage: Bacteria > Bacteroidota > Bacteroidia > Flavobacteriales > Flavobacteriaceae > Salinimicrobium. The sequence continues at coordinate 27,082 of CAZVKA010000001.1, forward strand.
GCGAATGCCCGGTGCTTATAAAGCCCACAAGAAGCAAACAAAGAATTAAAGTTTTCATAGCACACATTTTAGATTAATAATAATATAAAGGTACTATGAGATTTTACGATTGCATTCTACCCAAGTATCACATCTCTGTTAATTCGTCTCGTGCTGCTCTGTGAAAAATTTAAGATTTTGTATTTGCCTTATCCAGTAAAAGTTGCAGGTTACGAATTTCGACCTTTTGTCTCCCCAGGTAAAGGATGCCGTCATTTTTGAATTCCTGCAAATGCCGGTTAACCACAGCTCGAGTGGTACCTATTAAATTAGCCAGGTCTTCATTGGAGAGATCGTTGATCAACTCGAGTTCTTTAGATTCAGAATTAATGTTGTTCAGGATAAATTTTGCCAGCCTTGTAGAAATGTCAATTAGTGTTACATTAGAAGCGTGTTCTTCCATTATTTTCAACTGGTGTCCCAGGTATGGTAGCATATGACGATTGATCTCTGGTATTTCCCACACCCATTTACGCATGGTTTTCATGGAAGTGCTTAGCAGAACTACTTTATCCAGGGTTTCATAAAAAACCTCATGTTCCTGCTCCTCAAGCAGACAAAGTATATCAAAAACATCATTTTTAGTTAGTAAAAATAATGTGAACTCCCTTCCTGAAACAGGGTCTACCTTGTAAACCTTCAATCGTCCAGAGATGATAAAAAAGAACCGATGTAAAATTTTTGTCCTGTCAACCAAACAGGTCTTTTTTGGCCAAACTTCTTCTTCAACCTGGTCTAATATATTGTTGATTTGATCTTCATTCAGGCCCTGCAGTAGTTTATTGCTCTTTAAAGCCTTACTAAATTGTCTGTGCTTCTTTGGACTCATCTTCATATGCAACTCAGTTTTTAAGACGCAGAATACCTCTAGGGGCAAAATAATGAGGATGGTATTGGTTGGGAAAGGTCTCTTATAAAGGTACAAAAATTGGAGGGTATATTAAATGAAATACTCAAGTTTAAATAGCTTTTTGTTTTTCTTCGGAAATATTTGAGTAAACCTTTAAAATCAGCTATTTTTGCAAAATTGGAATTGAAAAAAATATAAATGACGCAGGATACATTCGGAATTGAAGAAAAGACAGTTGATAAGGAGCTTTACGATTATCAGCAAAAAGACATAAATAAAATTTTTAAGATACTGGAGGCGCATCCAGAACGCTACAACCTCTTGTATCAATTGCCTACAGGAGGGGGAAAGACCGTTATCTTTTCCCAGATCGTGCGTGAATATATCCAGCGTACCAATAAGAAGGTCCTTATTCTCACCCACAGGATCGAACTGTGTAAACAAACCTCTAAAATGCTGACAGGTTTTGGAGTACGTAACAAAGTGATCAATAGTAATATTAAGGAGCTGCCAGACCAGGATGATTACATGTGTTTTGTAGCAATGGTGGAAACTCTTAATAACCGTCTTAATGACGATAAGGTAGAGCTGGAAAACCTTGGTATGGTGATTATCGACGAAGCTCATTACAACTCCTTTAGAAAACTCTTCAAGTTCTTTGAAAAATCATTTATTCTGGGAGTAACTGCAACACCCCTTAGCTCCAATATCAAGCTTCCCATGAAAGATAACTACCGGGAATTGATCGTAGGGGACTCGATAAACTCATTGATCGAAAAAGGTTTCCTTGCCAAAGCAAATACATATAGTTATGATGTTGGGCTTTCTACGCTTAAGGTAGGGATCAACGGCGATTATACCGTGAAATCTTCCGAAGAACTTTACTCCAACTTTTCCATGCAGGAGAAACTGCTGGATGCTTATATGGAGAAATCCCAGGGTAAAAAAACCCTTATCTTTAATAATGGGATCAATACCTCCAAAGAAGTTTATGAAACCTTTAGGAATGCGGGATATGACGTGAGGCACCTGGACAATACCACCAGTAAACAGGATCGAAGGGATATTCTGAAATGGTTCAAGAAAAAACCCGATGCCATTTTAACTTCGGTGAGTATCCTTACCACTGGATTTGATGAACCTACAGTAGAATCCATTATTCTTAACCGTGCCACCAAATCGCTTACTCTTTACTACCAAATGATTGGTAGGGGTTCGCGAGTGTTACCGGGAAAAAGTGAGTTTACGGTGATCGACTTGGGGAACAACGCTGCGCGATTTGGATTATGGAGCGCACCGGTAGACTGGAAGCAGATCTTCAGGTCACCCGATTATTTTCTTGAAAACCTGGTGAGTGACGAGGAAATAGAACAGAATTTCAAATACGAAATGCCGGCAGAGCTGCGAAAGAAATTTGCCAATTCAAAAGAAGTTTCTTTTGATGTCGAGGCAGAGTATGACGACATTATCTCCAAGGGTTTAAAGTCCAAGACCGTATTAGAGCGATCCCTGGACCAGCATACGCAAATGTGTGTGGAGAACAGCGAAGATGTATTTGATGCCCGGCTCCTTGCCAAGGAATTGCAAGAAGATATCGCCTATAGGATCCGACGATATTCATACTGCATTAGTAACAGTACCAAAAATTACCGGGACTGGCTTAAGGAAGATTATATGCGTAAGTTACGACTGCGAATCAATCAGGCAGAGTTTTAACTGAATCGATTTAAAAACGTAAAAAGTAAAGGGCCGGGAAAATCTCCCGGCCTTTCTTACTAATTCTTCTTTTCAAATAGCCCTTTGATCTTGGAAAAAAGGCCTTTTTTCTCCTTTATGTCTTCTTTTCTCTTTTTGGGCTCTGCCTTTGTAAACAGGCGTTCAAGAAAATTATCCCTTTCCATTGGCTCACAATCGAGCATTACCCGTACGGTTTCTGAAGGGGCTGCGAATCGAGCCTGAGTGATCTCATTGAACTGCTCGTCCTTGTTCATTTTTTGCATAAAGAGAGCAAATGCAGGTAAAGCCGAATTCGCTCCCTGCCCAATGGAGGTAGAAGGGAAGCCAATCCTGTGATCATCGGCTCCGGCCCATGTAACCGATACCAGGTTGGGCGTAATTCCCACAAACCAGCCGTCCTTGTTGTTTTGCGTAGTTCCGGTTTTTCCTGCAATATCGTTGTTGAGGCCGTATTTGTAGCGTAGGCGTTGTGCAGTACCCTCGTTCACTGTTCCTTTCATCATTTCGATCATTACCTGCCTGGTAGTGTTTGAAAAAGCCGGAGTGGTAGCGACGTTAGGTTTAAGTTCAACGATAGTATTGCCGAATTTATCTTTAATTTCTGTGATCGTATACGGTTTAGCCGGTTTCCCCTCATTGACAAAGCTGGAATAGGAACCTGCAAGATCGGCGACACTCAGCTCGGCAGTACCTAGGGCAATGGACGGGTAGGGAGGAAGGTTAGGAGGAAAGGCCATTTTTTTAGCTTGTGAAAGTACGTTTTGAAGCCCCACATCATTTAAAACCTTTACCGCGATAGTATTTATGGATTTACTCAAAGCGGTTTTCATGGGGTAGTTCATATAAGGATCTTCTTCCTCTCCCGAATTGGAGGGGGTCCAGCCGTCTTCATAGGTGATCTCCCTTACCGAATAATAACTACAGGGATCAATTCCCGACTCTACAGCGGCGGTGTACACCACAGGTTTAAAAGTAGAACCTACCTGTCTGCGGCTTTGGGACACGTGATCGAATTTAAAATATTTATGGTTGATTCCGCCAACCCATGACCTTACAGCACCTGTTGAAGGTTCAAGGTTGATCATTCCCATATTTAAAAATTTCATGTAGTGCTGCAGACTGTCGGCAATGCTTGCATTGATCATTTGTTTCTGCCCCCAATCGAACAGTTCCATATCTGTTTTGCGGTTCAGGGAATCCATGATCTTCTCCCGGTCCCAACCGGCTTTTTGTAGAGATAGGTATTGCTCACTTTTCTCCAGGGCTTCCTGTAGTAGTTTATCATTTTTCCAGGGTGCCCTTTTGCCATAGGCTATTTCAAATTGTTGCTGCAGCCCGGTCATATGCTCTACCATAGCTTCTTCGGCCAGTATCTGCATGTCGTAATTTATTGTAGTATGGACCTGTAGCCCATCACGATAAATGTTGTAAGGCTGTCCCTTATCATTTTTAAGAGTATCCAGAATAGCCGCCACATCTTTTTTAAGTTGTGACCTGAAGTAAGGGGCAATTCCATCACTGCTGCTAAAGTACTGGTAGTCCAGTTGGAGGTCACTTTGCATCACAGCAGTATATTTTTCCGTTTCCAGGTAACCGTATTTGTGCATTTGTGACAGCACCACATTTCGGCGCTCTGTACTGCGATCAGGAAAAAGTCTCGGGTTGTAATAGTGTGAAGCTTTTAGAGTTCCTATCAGGGTAGCGGCCTCGTTGAGGTTTAGATCTGAGGTGGTGGTGTTGAAAAATTTCCTGGCAGCACTTTCAATTCCAAAGGTATTATCACTAAAAGGGACTGTATTAAAATAGAGGCCAATGATCTCTTCCTTAGAATAAATATCTTCCAGCCGTTCCGCGATAATAGATTCCCTGAGCTTATTCACTACAATGCCAAGCTTTCCGTAATTCTTTCTACCAAAAAGATTCTTGGCCAGCTGTAGGGTAATGGTACTTCCCCCACCCGAAGATTCGTCTCCCATCATGATAGTTTTCACGAAAACACGCATGAGACTTCGGCTGTCAATACCAGAATGTTCATAGAACCTGACATCTTCAGTGGCGATCAATGCATCAATGAGGTGTTGAGGTAATTCTTCATAAAGTACCGGTTGCCGGTCATGAATGTAATATTTTCCAAGCAATCTTCCTTCCGAAGAAAAGACCTCGGTGGCCTCGTTTTGCTTTAATTCCCGTAATTCCTGTTCGGCAGGTACCTCGCCCCAAAAGCCCCAGTAAATGCTCATAAAAAAGAGACCGAAGATTAAGAGGCCTCCCAGTAAAAGCCCGGTGATCCACTTTAACCATGTTACCCGGGGTGTATTTTTTAATTTCTGAATATAATTTTTAATCATCATGCAGCAGCTGTCATTCAAAGTAACGAAGCCATACACAAAAACGAGTCCAAGTTTTAAAAATTTTATGAAAAGGAACGGCAACCCGGGTAGAACGAGAAAATCTGTTGCTAAATCTTTATTAATTACTGATAAGAAATCATTAAACCGCTGGAGAAAACTGGTGTTTTTCCTATCTTCGGGAGTATGGGGACCAACAAGATCATCATTCTCACCACTTCTGGCTTGGTGCTTCTCTGCATCCTTATCATTGTAGCCTTTACCCGGCAACATGGTAGACTTGCCCAGGAACCTTCCAAGGAGATAAAGATCGAAGAGACGTGGGAACTTCCCGGGAAACTGGAAGAGATATCAGGAATTACTTTTGTGGACAGTCACAGGCTGGCTTGTGTACAGGATGAAAAAGGGGAGATCTTCATCTATGACCTGCGATCTCGAAAAATAGAAAAAGAGATCCCTTTTGGGAAATCGGGTGATTATGAAGGTATTGCCATTAAAGAGGAAACTGCCTATGTGGTTCAAAGTAACGGTGTTATCTACGAAATTGGGGATTTCATGGACAAACCCCAGGTGCAGGAATACCCAACCGATCTTAGCAGAAGGAATGATGTGGAAGGACTTTTCTATGATTCTCAAAATGACCGGCTGCTGCTGGCAGTAAAGGAGAAAGATCTGTATTCAAAGAAATATAAAGGAATTTATTCCTTTGATTTGCAGCAGAAAAAGCTGGAAAAAGAACCTGCTTATAAACTCACTTTTGAAGAAGAAGTTTTTAATAAGATCAGGAAAAAAAATGTGCAGAAGACCTTCAATCCTTCAGAAGTAGCGGTGAATCCCGACGGAGAAATTCTCATTCTTGAGGGGGAGCAGCCTAAATTGCTTGTGATGGATGCTTCAGGAAAGGCAAAGGAATTATATTTTTTAGATGATGATGATTTTCCGCAACCCGAAGGTCTGGCCTATGATCCCTCTGGAAATTTGTATATCTCCAATGAAGGAAATCCTGCTACCATTCATAAAGTGAAAATTCAATAGCATTTATGGCTGAAGATATCGAGACCACCTCTGTCAGGAAAAGTAAAGCTCCCCTTTATATTTCTTTGGGAATCATAGCTGCGGTCCTCCTTAGTTATTTTTTGATTCCTCAGGTGCAAAACTCCCTGGACACCGCCTGGGACGTTTTGACCAGTGGCGACGAACAACGAACAGAGCGGTGGGTTTCCCAATTTGGATGGTTTGGCCCGCTGGTGATCGTTCTTACCATGATCGTGCAGATGTTCCTGTTAGTGATACCAACACCTATCCTCATGGTGGTAGCCGTGATCGCCTACGGACCTATATGGGGGAGTCTAATCTTGTTTACCGCTATCTTTTTTGCGTCAAGTTTTGGGTATTTTATAGGCCGATATTTTGGACCGGTGATCGTGGAAAAACTGATTGGCCCAAAAACTGAAAAAAAGATATCTTCCTTTATTGAAGAGTACGGGTTTTGGACGGTGATCGTAATCAGGCTGAGTCCTTTTCTTTCCAATGACGCTATTAGTTTCGTAGGAGGAGTATTAAAGATGGGCTACTGGAAATTTATTGGTGCTACCATGATAGGGATTTCCCCTTTGATCATTTTCATCGCTTACCTGGGTGGAAATTATGAACGGCTTAAAATGGGATTGATCTGGACCTCTGTGGTGAGTCTCGTACTGTTCATTGCCTTTGTATGGTGGGATAAGAAAATAAGAAAAGACAAGCCGTGAAGGCTGATTCTTGAAGAACATGAGAAACTCTATTTAAAAGCTTCTTCCAAACCAGACCATTGCCCAGGACAATTATACCCTTCTGAAATTTCTTCATTATTTTCAGAAAACAGGTTAACCTTAAGCAGTTTGATAAGAAAATAACCTAAAAAATACCTGTAAATAAATTCCTAACAATCAACAAGTTAACCGCTTTAAAGTGCTACATTTATATTATTAAAAGAAATGGCAGTTCCCTGATCTATTCTATACCTGCTTCGACCCAGCGGAAATATCCGTCTTTTCCCCAAAGCAAAATTATTAATTCTATAAAATCTGTGCTATGAAAAGATTCGTGGGATTACTGCTATCAGGCTTCTTAATCCTGGTGGCAGGATGTAATGTATATCACTCGGGAACCTCGAGTGTAGATGAAGCCGTGGAGTCAGAATCCCGGGTACAGGTAGTTACAACAGATAATGTGTTCTTTGAGTTCAAACGCCTGCAACGGGAGAACGGAAAGCTGGTAGGTATTACTGCCCCCGGCTCGGATGCCGCAAAAGCCCTTACGTATTATCCGCAGATGCCCAATGGCAAAACCATCAAGATCGTATTGCCCGAAGAGGATATCAGGGAGGTTCATCTCAAGAACAAGAGGATGTCGAACATTGTCAATTTCGGGGTTCCTATCGTGGGAGCAGCCGGGATTATTGGTCTTACTTCAGACGGGTTCAGGCCCGACGTGGGGAATTAATTGCTGTGAAAATGAAAAAGCCGAAGCTGTTAATAAGCTTCGGCTTTTTTGCGTCTGTATAGTTTGTTTAAAATTTTTCAGCCACGGCCTGTACCTCGTCAAGCACCCGCAGCAGGTTCTCGCCCCACAGCTTGGCGATCTCCTCCTCTGAATAACCTCTTTTAACGAGCTCCAGAGTCACGTTAAAGGTTTCAGAAGCATCATTCCAGCCTTCAACTCCGCCACCACCGTCAAAGTCTGAGCTTATCCCCACATGGTCGATCCCTATTTTTTCCACCAGGTAATCTATGTGGTCTACAAAATCCTCCACATCTACCGGTGGCACTTTTTCCTTTACTTTCTGCACTTTTGGAAGAGCCAGTTTTCGCACCTTTCGGAATTCCTTATAGTACGTTTCCCTTTCCTCAGGTTTCATCGCTCTTACTTCATTCCTATCCAGGAGCTTAAACCCTACTTTTTGCCCCACTTCTTTATAAACTTCGTTCACGGCCGCATTAAAGGCGTTATGTTTTTCAGTACTCACATAAGAGGTAAAAGCCACGGTTTGAATCACGCCGCCATTTTCCTTTAGCCACTCCAGTTGCTCGTCATCAAGATTACGGCTGTGGTTACAAAGAGCCCGGGCAGAGGAGTGGGAAGCAATAAGAGGGGCTTGAGATAGCTCGATCATTTGCCGCATAGCTTCTTTGGATGGGTGGGAGATATCGATCATCATTCCCAGGCGGTTCATTTCTTTCACTACCTCCCTTCCAAGCGGACTCAATCCTCCGTGTAGCCATTCGTCGTTAGCTTCCCCAGTGTTGGAATCACACAACTGGCTATGACCATTATGGGACAGGGACATGTAGCGTGCTCCAAGATCATAGAACTTTTTAACGTTACCAATGTCTGTCCCAACAGGATAACCATTTTCCACCCCAATCATGGCAACTTTCTTGCCTTGTGCTACCAGATCGCGGACCTCTTGAGCGGTGGTGGCTAGTCCAATTTGCGCAGGGGCGATTTCGTTGGTTAGGCGGTGAATGGCTTCGAATTTGGCCATGGCCGTCTCGTAAGCTTTTTTATAACCTGCGGGGGAGAGTTCATCCTGGCCGGTATAGACGATGAGCCAGGTCACATCCACGCCGCCTTCTTCCATTTTGGGCAGGTTTACCTGAGTATCCAGGCGCTGGGTGTAATTGGTCTCTGCCGTAAAATTATTAACATTGATATCATTATGGGTATCAATGGTGATCACCGTCTCATGGATTTTACGTGCTTTTTCTTCCAGTTGCTCCTCGGTTTGGGCCTGGGCAGTAAAGGCTGCCAAAAGAACAAGTAGGTATGCGTTCTTAAACTTCATGATTTTGATTTTTTAAAGGGTCAAAATAGGCATTTTTTTGAAAAGCGGGCAGTGCTGCGGAAAGTACCCTGTTTATCAACCGGTTGTTATAAAATTCTAATTAACTTTGTTACAGCAGCAACAGCCGATACACAAAACCCGTATCAATGGCTCATTTCAAAGAAATTCCTTTGACAAAAAATAATTAATTTTAGGCACTAAACGTTCTAAATTCCTTTCGGTCAACTGCTGTTACTATAGACTTATTTATAGAAAATGAAAAAACTTCTGGTAATTCAAATGCTTTCCTTCTGGATACCAGTGATCCACGCCCAGGAAATAGCGTTCTCAACTCCCAGCTTAAAAATTGAAAAATTAAAAGAAAATCTGTTCACCCATACCTCCTTTTTGGAAATTGAGGATTACGGGTCTTATCCTTGTAACGGCATGATTTACTTCAGTGACAATGAAGCTATAATTTTTGATACCCCTATAAATGATTCGGTATCTGAAGAACTCATTGATTGGATCCAAAAAGAACATAATAAAGTCATTAAGGCTGTTGTGGTTACTCATTTTCATATTGACTGCCTTGGAGGATTGAACGCTTTTCAGAAAAAGGGGATAGAATCTTATGCCGGCAAACTCACCATTCAACTGGCTAAAGAGAATAAGGTGGAATATTTACCCGAAACAGGCTTCAATGAGAAATTGACCATGAAGATTGGTAAAGATACTATAATTAATGAGTTCTTCGGGCCGGGACATACCAGTGATAATGTGGTTAGTTTTATTCCGCGGGAAAAAGCCTTATTTGGAGGTTGCCTGGTGAAGGAGATGAATGCCAAAAAAGGTAATTTGAGTCATGCTGATGTAGGGCAGTGGTCAAAAACGGTCCAATTGATAAAACAAAAGTATCCTGATATGAAAATTGTTGTTCCTGGACATGGAAATCCCGGAGGAGTAGAATTGTTGGATTATACCATTCAGTTATTCGAACAGTAAAATTTTTAGGGAGGTCGTAAAATAATAAAAGATCGAGACCTCTTATAGTATAAAGGTATAGAAGGATATCCAGATCATGAACGACTACAAAACCTTCGAAACAGAAAGACTCTTTATACGCCCGGTGGCGGAAGAGGATGCTGATTTTGTCCTGGAGCTCTTGAACACCCCGAAATTTCTTGAACTAATCGGGGATCGGGAGGTGCGTACAAAGGAGCAGGCTGTGGAATATATACGAAAAAAGATGCTGCCGCAACTGTACCGGCTGGGCTTCGGAAATTATGCGGTCATCAGAAAAACGGACGGCGTGCTGCTGGGAACCTGTGGGCTGCACGACCGCGAAAGCCTCGAAGGAGTTGACATAGGATTTGCCTTTCTTCCTCAATATGAACGACAGGGATATGCTTACGAATCAGCAGAAAGGCTCAAAAAGGCCGCCCTGGAAGATTTCGGGATCATGCAGATTCTTGGGGTCACCTCAAAAGCAAACCTTGCCTCCCAGAAATTACTGGAAAAACTGGGGCTTCAATTCCAAAGAACGATCGTACTTCCGAAGGAGAAGGAAGAGATTCTGCTATATAGTTTCAGCAAAGAGGAGGAAGAATAAGGTGAGAATTTTCTGATTTTCCAGCTGGGCTGCTTATCTTTAGGTCCGTTAACAACTAATCTTCAGTAAACATGAAAAATCTATACTTATTCCTCATTTTTTCAGGGTTTTGCCTTACGGCTGCTGGTCAGGTTATGACACCAGAAAAACTTTGGGAGTTGGAAAGAGTCTCTCCCGTTGGCCTTAGCGATGATGGCCAAAAAGTAATCTTCACCACTCGTTCTTATGATTTAAAAGAAAACAACAGTAGTTCAGAAGTCTACGTGATTCCGGTAAAAGGCGGGGAAGCCGTGCAAGTAAGTAGCTATGACAGTATTTTCAAAAACAGCAAGATCTCACCCACGGGAAAATACAAAATAGTACCCAGGGAGGTAAAGGTCCATCCGGTTACGGGAGAGGATTTTTATCCTGAACTGAATAAATCTAACGTCTACATCTATGATGATCTAAATTACCGACACTGGGATAAATGGGAAGATGGGAAGTACAGTCATTTGTTCGTTCAGGACCTTACCTCGGGAGAGGAATGGGATATCATGGAGGGCGAACCACACGATACTCCCTTGCAACCTTTTGGAGGGTCTGAAGATTATACCTGGAATAAGGATGGGACCAAGATTCTCTATGTATCCAAAAAGTTAAAAGGAAAAGAATATGCAGTAAGCACAAATACAGATATCTACGAATACGACCTTGCTGCTCGCAGTACTAAAAATCTAACAGAAGAGAACGAAGGCTATGATACCAACCCTTCTTTTTCGAAGGATGGGATACTGGCCTGGCTGCAAATGGATGAACCGGGATATGAATCAGACAAAAATGACATTATCGTCTTGCGAAAAGGGGAGAAGATCAATCTTACCAAAAACTGGGACGGGACGGTTAGCAGTTTCCAGTGGAGCAATGACGGAAAAAAGATCTATTTTACCGCCCCTGTCATGGGGACCAAGCAGTTGTTCGAGATCAACACTTCCGGAAGCGGAAACGTAAAACAAATTACCGAAGGACAATTCGATATCACCGGGATGGTGGGGCAGGTAGGTGAGACCATGGTGGTTACACGTACCGATATGAACCATGCGGCAGAGATCTATAATGTGGACCTCAGGAAAGGAAAAATGACCCAGCTTACCCACGTGAATGACGAGTTCTACGATGGGATCCAATTGAGCAAGGTGGAAAAAAGGATGATCCCCACCACTGACGGAAAAGAAATGCTTACCTGGGTAATCTATCCTCCAGACTTTGATCCCCAAAGAAAGTATCCAACATTGCTGTATCTTCAGGGCGGGCCACAATCCCCTTTGTCACAATTCTACTCCTTCAGGTGGAATTTCCAGCTCATGGCAGCCAACGGATATATTGTGGTGGCGCCAAACCGACGCGGAATGCCGGGGCATGGCGTGGAATGGAATGAGCAAATAAGTGGTGACTGGGGTGGACAGAACATCCGGGATTATTTGTCGGCCATTGATGAGGTGAGTAAAGAGCCCTTTGTGGATAACGACCGGCTTGGAGCCGTGGGCGCGAGTTATGGAGGATATTCAGTATTTTATCTCGCGGGGAACCACGATGGCAGGTTCAAATCTTTTATTGCCCATGACGGGATATTCAATACCCGAAGTATGTACGGTACCACAGAAGAATTGTTTTTCGTGAACAAGGATCTTGGCGGCCCCTATTGGGAAGAACCTGCTCCAAAGGCCTATACCGATTTCAACCCGATCAATTATGTTCAGAATTGGGATACCCCTATATTGATCATACAGGGAGGAAAGGACTTTAGGGTGCCCATAGGGCAGGGACTGGAAGCATACCAGGCAGCCCAACTCAAAGGTTTAAAGAGCAAGTTGTTGTATTTTCCCATGGAGAACCACTGGATCCTTACTGCCCAGAACGCGATCGTTTGGCAGAGGGAGTTTTTCAAGTGGCTGGAGGAAACCCTCAAATAGAAAGAATTAAGCCATATTAATTTCTTATTTTATAGGAAAAGAAAGGTTATGGAAATGAGAAGAAGGCTACTGGCAGTCGTATTCATATTATTTATATTTTCGGTTTCTTCCTGCAGGTTAGGGGAACTGCTGAGTGAGGCAGACCCTGAAACACATGCAGAGATAGAGCGGGAAAAATCGATCCCCGAGAATGAGAACCTGGAAAATCAGCCAGGAAGCACGGACAACTGATCCAAAAAAGGTATGAAATAGAATGGAATACTTTACCCTTGCCAGGGTTCTGCACGTGCTGGCAGTAGTACTTTGGATAGGCGGAGTCGCGATGGTTACTACGGTAATCATCCCCGCGATTAAAAATTTAAAGTCAAAAGAAGAGCAGATCGAAACTTTTGAGCGACTGGAGGGACGGTTTTCCCTGCAGGCAAAAGTGACAACACTTATCACTGCCGTCACGGGGTTTTATATGCTGCACGTACTCAACGCTTGGGACAAATTAGCTGATTTGCGGTACTGGTGGATCCATGCCATGATCTTTGTATGGCTTCTATTTACCATCGTGTTATTTATACTCGAACCTTTTTTTTTGCATAAGATCTTTAGGAAATATGCCTTTAAAGATCCAGATAAAGCCTTTAGGATCATGCATCGCGCCCACTGGGTATTATTAATTTTAAGTCTCATTACCATATTTGGAGCCGTAGCCGGAAGTCACGGCTGGTACCTGTTCTAAAAATTAGTAATTTACGTGCGATTTTAACCAACCTTCCATTTTATGAAAAAATATTACTATTCTGATGGTTTGACCACCCACGGACCTTTTTCCCTTGAAGAATTACGATCAAAAAAATTGAGTCGAAATGCTATGGTTCGTATCGATTCTTCAGAGAAATGGCTGCCCGCCGAACAATTTACCGAGCTGGAAGGCAGTTTTGCAGCCGAACCTGTCTCCCGGCCCGCTGCCCTCGCAGGGGAGCAAGGCTATGAATCCATGCCACGCACATGGTTCGTGGAATCGATTCTCGTTACCATTTTCTGCTGTTTGCCCTTCGGTATTGCCGGGATCGTTAATGCCTCAAAGGTAGAAACCAGACACAGACTGGGAGATTATGCTGGGGCCAAAAGAAGTTCAGAAGAGGCTGGAAAATGGACTAAGATTGGGTTTTGGATCGCCGTAGCAGGTTTTGTTATTTACCTTGCATTTTTGGCTGTAGCCATTTCATTTGACCATTTTGACTATTACTAGGATAGGGAAGAGGGTAGGCTTGTTGCTTTTAGGTTTACTGCTGGTACTCATTTATGGGTTGTTTGATCCTGCAGAAAGCATATATTTTCCCGCCTGCCCCTTCAATTCCCTTACAGGGTTAAAATGTCCAGGGTGCGGTTCCCAACGAGCGGTGCACCACCTGTTGAATCTTGAATTTTCAAAAGCTTTTGAAAAAAACGGATTATTGGTAGTGGCCATACCGTATGTATTGCTTGGCCTCTATTTTGATAGGATCGCAAAACCTTCAGAAAAGATCGAAACTAACAGAAGACGTTTTTTTGGGAGAACCGCCATCTATCTTTCCCTGACGATCATTCTGGGATTCTGGATTATTCGGAATATGTAATTTTTACTTTTTGAACCTTAAATTGAAACAATCTCTTTCCAAAAAGCTACTTAGGTAGAAATTACTTATTCCTCAAATTCGTATCTTTAAATAAAAGAGGTATGAAGCTGAAGGCCAGGGATAAGTTCTTTTTCAAACTTGCTTATGGGTTGGCAGTATTTACTATTGTTTATAATATTCTTGAAGGCATCTTTTCACTTTACTTTGGTTATGAGGCAGAGAGTGTTACTCTTTTTGGCTTTGGGGTAGACAGTTTTATAGAAGTGGTGTCTGGGATGGGAATCGCTCATATGGTAAGAAGAATTAAAAGAAATCCAGAGGAAAAAAGAGGGCATTTTGAACGGAAGGCATTAAGGATCACCGGGACAGCTTTTTATTTTCTAGCTCTGGGTTTGGTGTTTGTGAGTATTTTTAACATTGCAATAGGTCATAGACCTCAAACCACCTTTTTTGGGGTGATTATATCAGTGATTTCCATTGTGGTCATGTGGGCCGTGGTCCTCGGGAAGAAAAGAGCAGGGGAGAAGCTTCATTCAGAAGCTATAATTGCCGATGCCTATTGTACTCTGGTATGCCACTATATGTCTATGGTACTGTTACTGAGCAGTGTGACATACGCGGTTACGGGCATAGGTTATATTGACAGCCTGGGAGGGCTTGTTCTTGCCTGGCTTTCATTAAGAGAAGGCAAGCGCTGCTTTTTACGGGTGCAGACTAAAAGGCCGCTTCTTTTTTAAGGTATAACAGGAAACAATTTAGAAAAATTGAAGGCATGAAAACATTAAAATCTGGAGCTTTTGTACTGGGGTTAATGGCAGGTGCGTTTTCCACCTGGTTTACCCCTTATAACGAGCTGGAAATACAGGGTTTGGATTACCGCATTATTATGGCCGTCTCAGCCCTTTTCTTGTCCTTTGGTTACAGGAGGTTAACTGCCACAAATACTTTTAATACCGGGTTGTTTCTTGGAGCGGGAATTATTTTTGCGCTGGTCCTCAGGATTATTTTTGATATAACGTTTCAAACTATGGCTCATGACCTGTGGCCTTTGGAAATTGCCATTTTTGTGGTGATCGCGTTTCCTTCAGCATTTATTGGGGCTTATTTAGCTGAACTGCTACAGTGGTCAAAAAGAAGCGACCTGAAATAAATCTTAACTTTAAGTTTGAATATTGATGGATCAATTTTTTATCGCCATTCTTCCTCCGGAAAATATCCGGGAGGAGGTAAGAAGTTTAAAGGAAGAGATAAAGGAAAAATACCATTCCAAGAGAGCCTTGCGATTACCCGCACATATCACCCTGCAACCACCTTTTAAACTAAGAGAGGAGCAAATACCTCATTTTCTGAAGGTGTTGGGGGAATTTGCGGGAACTGAACGATCCTTCAAGGTTGAGTTATCTGGATTTGGAGCCTTCCCTCCCCGAGTGATTTTTATAGAAATCTCGAATCCCACTCCTGTCATACACTTGCATAACGCCCTGCACGAAGTGATGTTGCAGACTTTAGGGGAAGAACCTGAATTAGGGAACAGGGAATTCCATCCCCACATTACACTAGCCACAAAAGATCTTCAGCGAAAACAATTTGAGGAGGCTTATTTAGACTTTCAAAAAAGAAATTTTTCAGCGTCTTTTATTGCCAGTTCTTTGATCCTCTTTAGACATAACGGAAAAAACTGGAATACCTTTAAAGAGTTACCATTTGAAGGTTAAAGATATTTATGCTTTCATGATGAGGATCAGTGCAGAAAAGTTTAGAGAAAAAGAAATTTGGGGGCAGTATAACTTTAATCTTTTTAAATGGAAAGAAACCTAGGAATTCTCGACAAGACAATAAGAATCATGCTGGCGGTTTTAGTGGCTGCCCTTTATTATTCAGAAATGATCCCGCAAAGCATGGCACTCATCGTTTTTCTTCCGGCCGCAATCCTGCTATTGACCGGTTTTGCGGGATTTTGTCCGTTTTACACCGCTTTTGGAATGAGCAGCTGTAAAAGACGCCGAAAGTAAATCGTTAAAATTTATCTATAGCGATCTGAATATCACACTCTACTCTGTATGATCTCAGTAAAAGTCCTAATTTTATGTAAAAGATTTGAACCTTAAAGCCTATGCATTTTCCACTACTACAGGATATCGTCATTTTATTGGGATTTTCTGTGGTAGTGGTGTTCATACTTCAACGCTTCAGGTTACCCTCCATCCTTGGATTTCTTATAACCGGATTAATCATTGGCCCTTACGGGTTAAGTTTAATTGAGAACCAGGAGCAGGTAGAGATACTTTCGGAAATTGGCGTGATCCTCCTTTTGTTCGTCATAGGAATGGAACTTACGGTTAATCAACTCGCCTCTATAAAAAGAACGGTTTTGTATGGTGGATTTATGCAGGTGGGCCTTACCGTATTAGTAGCTGCTTTGGTTTATCTTGTGATGGGGTTCCCCTGGAATGAGGCGGTTTTTATAGGCTTCCTTTTTTCGCTTTCCAGTACGGCTATCGTTTTGAAGATCCTCCAGGATCGTAATGAGATCTCTGCTCCCCATGGCCGTGTTGCCCTGGGACTTCTTATATTTCAGGACATCATCGTTGTTCCCATGATGCTGTTTACCCCTATTCTCGCAGGCGGGGCGGTAGATTTGGGACGGGAGGTGCTTTTACTGTTATTAAAATCTGGTTTAGTAATACTCCTTACGTATATAGGGGCACGATATATAGTTCCCCGCGCTCTGTATGTCATCGCCAAGACCGGGAGCAAGGAGTTATTTCTCTTGTCTACCATTACCCTTTGTTTTGCAGTAGCTTTCTTAACGGCATCTGCCGGTCTTTCCCTGGCCTTTGGAGCCTTCCTCGCGGGACTTATCATTTCTGAATCTGAATATAGTTTCCAGGCTACCAGTACCATCCTCCCCTTCCGGGAATTGTTCATCAGCTTTTTCTTTATCTCAATAGGAATGCTGTTGAACCTTAATTTCTTTCTAGAGCACACAGGAATGATCATGGTCCTGGTTTTGGTCGTATTTATAGTGAAAGGAAGTATAGTGGCTTTAGTGGCGGCATTGTTAAAATACCCGCTACGAACTGTACTGCTTTCAGGTTTGGCCTTATTTCAGATTGGGGAGTTTTCGTTTATTCTGTCCCGGATAGGTATAGAGAGCGGTATTTTATCAAATACTATGAACCAGTACTTTTTATCAGTCTCAGTAATTACAATGTTGCTCACACCTTTTGTGATCATTTTTTCTGAAAGGATAGCATCTGCATTACTGAACTCTCCACTGCAGAAACCATGGAAAGCCATAGTAGGAAATCCTACAGCTGAAGAAAGGTCAGGACTGAAAGACCTGGAAAACCACCTCCTTATCATTGGATATGGGATCAACGGAAGAAATCTTGCCCGGGCTGCCCGCTACGCAAAGATCCCTTACGTGATCCTGGAACTTAATGCCCAGATCGTAAAATCTGAAAGGATCAAGGGAGAACCTATTTTTTATGGCGATGCTGTGCATGAACACATTCTTGAGAGGGTAAAGGTGAAAAAGGCAAGAGTAGTGGTGGTGGCGATTTCAGACCCACAGGCAACCAAGATCATAGTTTCGAACATTAGGCATATTTCTCCCTCTGTGTTCTTATTGGTGAGAACCCGTTATGTAAAAGAAACAGAGACACTTCTTGCCCTTGGAGCCGATGAAGTGATTCCTGAAGAGTTTGAAACCTCTGTAGAAATATTTTCAAGGGTACTTTCCAATTATCTGGTACCGGTTGATGACCTAGAAAATCTCGTAGACCGAATAAGGGCTGACAATTACGAGATGTTCCAGTCAAAAAGCCGAATGCCGCGGTCACTCTCTTCCCCAAAAATCCCCGATTTTAAGATAACCTGTGTACGTGTGATGGCCGACCGGGGGGAGGTGACCGGCAAAACCATTGATGAGATAGATGTAAGAAAGAAATTTGGAGTAAATGTTCTGGCCATTTCTAGGAAAGATGAGATGATCAATACCATTACTCCAGAACAAAAGATCCTGAAGAATGACCTGGTTTTCATTAGTGGCGACCAGGAACATATTGATAGTTTTTACAAGGCAGTTAATTAAAAAAATCCGGTAGTATTTAATACAACCGGATTTCAGCAATTTAAATTTTACTATTATTTATATTTTTCAAACCATGCCAGGATATGTGCTACTTTGGTGATAAGGTTGCTGGGCCGTGCCGCAATACCATGTGAAGCTGAAGGGATTTCTACAAGTACCGTTTCCACTTTGCGCAATTTGAGTGCATGGTATAATTGCTTGGCCTCACTGGGCGGAGTGCGAAGGTCATCCATACCTACCATTACCATGGTGGGCGTTTCGATGTTTCCAACCAGGGAAAGGGGCGAAAACTTCCAGTAACCTTCAAAATTTTCCCAGGGTTGTCCTTCGTATCGTGAGTGGGCATATCCGTAATAATTATCGGCCACGAGAGTTTTACTTATCCAGTTGACTACAGGCTTGACTACAGCCGCAGCCTGAAATCTGTTATTTTTACCTATCATCCAGGCGGTCATGATCCCACCGGCGCTTCCGCCGGTCACATACAATTTTTCCGGGTCTGCTTTTCCCCGATCAATTAGTTCATCCACGCCGTCCATAACATCGTTATAATCTTCTCCCGGATAGTTGTTGAATAACAGGTTTCCAAATTCTTCTCCGTAGCTGGTACTTCCTCGAGGGTTAGGATAAAATACCAGGTATCCTTCTGCAGCAAAAAGCTGCATTTCTGCGGAAAAATGTGGGCCGTAATTCAAAATGGGACCTCCATGGTTCTCTACGAGCAATGGGTATTTTTTTGTGGGATCATAATTGGGAGGATAAACCATCCATCCCTGGATATCCCTGTTATCTACAGAAGATTTATACCAGATCTCTTCAACTTTTCCTAGGTTACGATGGGCAAGAAGATCATCGTTGACAGCAGTTAAAACTACAGGATCTTTCTTGCGGTTCTGAATAACGGCAACGTCGGCAGGCCTGTTAGGGCGTGAATAGGTGTAGGCAATCTCACCTTTAATTGATACACTGAAACTGCCGCTGGCATAAGGTCTTCCCAGGCTGGTGCCTCCTACGTTATCTGCAATATCCGTTACCTTTCCTTTAAGATCTATATGAGCGACCTTGGTTTGCCCCAGGTCATTGTACATAAAATAAAGTCCTTTGTTATTTCGTGCCCAGGTTATATCACTAATGCTTCTATCGAGATCTGCAGAGATCGTTCGCTTGTTGCTGCCATCAGGGTTCATCAATTGAAGCTGAGTAACCTGGTACGCCTGTACTTTGTCCTCATAACCAAGGTAAGCCACCAGCTTTCCATCAGGAGAAACTTGTGGAGAGTAATCGGGGCCGCTGCGTTGGGTGAGAGTGTTTATTTCAAGTGTCCTCAGGTCAACAGAATATACTTCACTATTTCTAAAATCATATTCCCAATCTTCCTTACGATTAGAGGAAAAGTAGATCGTATTGTTATTTGGAGACCAGGAGAGGCTTCCACTGTGATCAAAATTACCCTCTGTAAGCTGTCTTGGGGTACCTCCCTCTGAAGGAATAGTAAAAATGTGGGTAAAGCCAGGCTCAATATATCCAGAACCATCTGCTTCATGTTTTAAACGATCGGTAATCCGCGGTGCCTCTGCCCATTTTGCATCTTTTGGTTTGCCAGGCATTTTGGCGATGATAGGAGCTTCCGCGTTTACTTTCATGGTAAAGGCAATAGATCTTCCATCGGGTGACCAGGTGAGGGAGGAGGGACTGTTCTCCAGTTGAGTGAGACGGGCTATTGCTCCATTGTTCATCCAGTAAATATAGATCTCACTACCCTCGTTAGTACTGCTTACAAAGGCAAGCCTATCACCGGAAGGAGACCAGCTGGGGGAGCTTTCATTAACTTCGCGTGAAGTAAGCTTATAATGTTGTTTCCCATCTGTGCTCACAAGCCACAGACTCCCATGAGATTTATCCTGCATGATATCAAAACCGGTACGACGGTATACAATGGTCTTTCCATTAGGTGATATCTGAGGATCTCCTGTGTATTCTAATCCAAATACATCCAGAGGTTCAAAATGTTTTACAGCCTGGCCAGAAACTTCATAAATCAAAAAGGTAAAAAACAATAAGGGGACAAATATTCGTGACATAATATAATTTTAGAAAGCCTAAATATAGAAGTTTATACCGACTACCGGAAACATGAATTAGAAACAAGCCCTATAGAAAAAAAGGAAGCTGTAATTATACAGCCCCCCTTGTTCTGAATGGGAAAAAATTATTTAATAAGAATCAACTTTTCGTAAGACCTGCCGTCACTGGTACTTATCTTACAGATATAAGTGGAGCCGGGAAGTCCATTCCTGTCGAAAATGACTTCATAATCCCGGTTTCCAGTGATATTACCTTTAAAAGGAATGGCAACAACCTTTCCAGAGAAATCATGAATCTGTAAAACAACGTTTGAATCCTGCCTGAACCTGAATTTTATTTTGGTAATATCCCTTACTGGATTGGGCGTAATTTCCAGTTTTTCTAGTGGTTCTGCGGAAAGATCTTCAATGAAAGTGCTGATATTTTCCACGCCATTTTCAACAGAGACCAATTCCTCGGTTTTCCTGATCACTTCAAATGGCCGCATCATGTCGTAGTCTTCATGAGAAAGAATATGACAATGCCAAACATACAGGCCTTCTCTATCAAACAACGCCTTTACACGGGCTACTTCCCCGGGATATACCACAAAGGTATCTTTTCTACCGGCATTTTCTGGCGAAGGCGGTCTAGGTTGCCCTATAAGTTGAATAGAACCTGGATCCCCTTCCACAAATTTTTTTGTATTGAATTTTTGAGTGTTGATCACCTGGAAATGGACCAGGTGGAGGTGAATGGGATGCGCATCTGCGGTGGTATTGTAAATCTCCCATTCCTCGACTGTATTCCATTCTGGTGTTTCTGTCACGGGAGCTGTGAATTCAAGTCGTCCTTCTTTTGCAGTTCCCAACATCGGCTTTAAACGGCCATAATCATCGGTTCCTTCAAAAAGTACCAGTTGTCGTGTGTTCACCGGCTCCTCCACCTTAAATTCAGCAGGACGTAAGGTCTCGGGGATAATACTTGTATCCATTTCGCCATTTGCAGTCACTTTGAAAGCCATGATTTGTCCGCTTGTTCTTGGATTTGGAGTTTCACCAAAAGGAAATGGAGACCGGGCATTATTTTTAAGTATTAGGGTATTTCCCAGTAGTTCAGGATCTGAAAAATCTACGATCAAATCCAGTCTTTCCCCCGGCCCAATCAATAGGCGATTTCTTCTTACCGGCTTATCCAACAGACCTCCATCTGAGCCAATTTGATAGAAAGTAATCCCGGGTAGGAACAAGTCGTAAAATCGGGAATCTGATCCATTCAGCAAACGAAGTCGATACTTTCGTGGCTCCACCTCTAGGTATGGCCATGCTTTTCCGTTAACCAGGATAAAATCTCCAAACATTTCAGGCAGCACAGTTACCCCGTTCGTATTGAGAGGTTTTTCCAGGGGACTCTCCAGTTCTTCTACCCTGAAAGGATAAAACAATTCCCCATTTTCGCTGAACCTGCGATCCTGGATCACCAAAGGTATTTCATAGTTACCTGAAGGCAGGCCGAGATTATCTTCCCAGGAGTCCCTCAGTAAATAAAATCCTGCCAGTCCTGCATAAACGTTCAATCGGGTAATTCCCAGGGTATGATCATGATACCATAAAGTCGCTGCCTCCTGGTCATTATGGTAGGTGAAAAGACCATTGTTATCATAAAACTGCGAGCCTGTTTCTGCTAAACCAGGTGTATACCAGGCGTCTGGATGACCATCACTTGCAGCTTCAGAATGGCCTCCATGTAGATGGGTGATAGAAGGAATCCCACTGAGATCTTTAATTTCAATTCCGTCATCTCCATTAATCGAGCCGGCCCAATGAATGGAAGGATCAATTTTAAAAAGATGTTTTTCAAGGACATTTCCCCTGGGAAGATCATTGATCCATTTCACCTGGATCTTTGTATCCCTTCGGGCTTCTATGGTAGGCCCGGGATAACTACCGTTATAACCCCAAACCCATGGTTCAAATTCTGTAGGTTCAGGATCAAGAAGCGTAGCCGGGTCATAGACTCCCAGCCCCTGCCTAAATTGAGAAAGCGTCATTTGATGATAAGTGCCCGTTAAGGTAGCCGGAAAAGGTAAGGGATTTACAAATTTAGGCTGTGACAGAGGATCGAGTTCTCCCGGTTCGAGTGCTCCGGGTTCCATGTGTTGGCCGGTCAAAGGTAGAAAGGCCAAATTGAGCAGTAGAAGCAGTATTCCACTTCGATGTAGTGATGTTTTCATAGGAAAAGGAATTATGATGTATTGAACTTATAAGGAGGGAGGCATTGAACCGGGGGAAGTCTTTGCTAATCTAAGTAGGGCAGGAAAAACAATTCATGATTCTAATCATAAAATTAATCATTTAAATCCTTGTATTTCAGTGGTTTAAAAATTTATTTTTTTTCAGGCGGAATCCTGATTGTCGTCATAATTTACCTCCTTCTTTTTGATTTATTTTGAATCAGAAATGAGAATTTTAATCCATAATGACCTTGTGGGAAAATGTACAGTTTATGAAGAATACCAAACCTTTAAGTGATCTCGAAATAGCTCAGCAGGTAGAGCTCAAGCATATATCAGAAATAGCCGAAAAAATTAGTCTCGATGCAGATGACATTGAGATGTATGGAAAATACAAAGCAAAGATCCCGCTCAGCAATATTGATAAGAAGAAGGTAAAGAACGGAAATCTAATTCTGGTTTCAGCCATTTCACCGACTCCGGCCGGGGAAGGAAAAACAACTGTTTCCATTGGTCTTTCAGAAGCCCTTAACCGCATTGGTAAAAAGACCACGGTTGTTTTAAGAGAGCCTTCATTAGGACCTGTCTTCGGAATAAAAGGAGGGGCGACCGGTGGTGGTTTCTCACAGGTGTTGCCAATGGAAGATATTAATCTTCACTTTACCGGCGATTTTTCTGCTATAGAGAAAGCACATAACCTGCTGGCGGCCCTCGTTGACAATAACATTCAAAGCAAGGTAAATAACCTGGGGCTAGACCCGCGAACCATCTCACTTAAAAGAGTTATGGATGTTAATGACCGTGCACTTAGAAATATTGTTATAGGTCTTGGGGGCACCGGTTCAGGAATTCCCCGCGAAAGTGGTTTTGATATCACGGCCGCCTCAGAGATCATGGCTATCATGTGTCTTGCTGAAGACCTGGAGGATCTTAAAAAACGTCTTGGAAATATCTTCATAGGATACACTTTTGATAAAAGACCTGTTTTTGCACGTGATCTGAATGCAGAAGGGGCAATGACCGCGCTTTTAAAAGATGCCATTAAACCTAACCTGGTACAAACCATTGAGGGAAATCCAGCTATAATTCACCTGGGCCCGTTTGCAAATATTGCCCAGGGAACCAACTCAGTGATCGCTACTCGAATGGGGCTGAGCCTATCAGACTATACAGTAACTGAGGCCGGCTTTGGGTCTGATCTGGGAGCAGAGAAATTCCTGGATATTAAATGCCAGAGTGCCGGATTGTCACCTAAAGCCATTGTTTTAACAACAACTATTAGGGCGCTTAAATACCATGGAGGAGCGTCCCTTAGTAGCCTGACCACACCAAATGTGGAGGCACTTAAAAAAGGACTGCCTAACCTGGAAAAACACCTGGAAAATGCACGTTTGTATAATATTACTCCCGTGATCGCCATTAATAAATTTATCAGTGACAGCGACGAAGAGATCGAAGTAATAAAAGAACTGGCAGAAAGAATGCAGGTGAAAGTAGCCCTTGCAGACGGTTGGGCCAGGGGTGGAGAAGGAGCCATAGAACTTGCTGAGAAAGTAGTGGAGGTGGTAGAGCAGAGTAAGAATGAATTCTCTCCCTTGTACGACTGGGATATGGATGTGATCAGTAAAATTGAAACTGTTGCCACCAGTATCTATGGAGCCGAAAAGGTAGAATTTGGACCTAAGGCAAAGAGAGACCTAAAAACCATTACCAACCTTGGCCTGGATAATTTACCGATTTGTATTGCGAAAACCCAGAAATCCTTATCTGATGATCCTAATCTTTTAGGCAGACCTACAGGTTTTACCCTTACCGTAAGGGAAATCGAAATCGCTGCAGGTGCAGGATTTTTGATACCCATTACAGGGGATATGATGAGGATGCCGGGACTGCCGGGACATCCAGCTTCAGAGAACATAACTATTGATAACGAGGGAAATATTTCGGGGCTGATCTAAAGAGCAAGATCTATATCCTTCCTGGGGCGGCTATAAAATGCCGCCTCTTTTTTTGCCAAAAAAATAAGCAGGGACTTAAAAAAGTCCCTGCTTATCTGAGAATTTAAACCCTTATGTAGCTGTATAGGAGAATCTCAAATTCTCTGCAAACTAAACTGGCGTTCTCTTTCTCTCAATTTCAATGATCCTGTTGTAATTTTTGCCCCCCAGTAAAAATTACTGATCATCGATTTCGAAAATTTACTAGTAAGAAATCATACTGTGAAAACTTACTTGATTTTGTTTCATCAAAAATATGTTTTCTATTTAAAACCTTGCAACAGATTTCATTGATTAACAGAACTTTATTATTATTTCACTCTAATTCAAAAAGAAAAGTGAAAAATTTAATTACCAGAAAGAATTGGCTTACAGAATTTTAATTCTCAGACCTGATTTTTGTTACTACATGATCAGTTCCTGGACTTCCTTGGGAAGTTGATCTTTTAGGTGCCCAAGCTGTTCCTCATGCATAAAACGTTTAAGGGAGTGAATGGTGATCGCGATGATCTCTTCGGTAGATTTACTCCAGGGAAAATCTTCTTCCCCATATTGCCGCTGAATTGCTTTCACTTCATCTTTCATTTCCTCAATGGTATTGAATTTTTTAGAAGGTTTTTCAGAGTACTTCCAGTCTTCAACATAAATTCCTTTAAAGATCATAGGAAGGGGGGCGATCAAATGAAAGGATTCCCCCAAATGAATTCTGTCTCTTATAGTGTGCATCACTGCCCGCCATATTTTAAGCACCCTTTCCTTTTCATCTGGGTGTCCCAGTTCAGAGGCCAGAAAATTGATGTATTCATGGGCATCCTTGGCAAATTTCTCAAAATTTAGATTAGTAGACATAATGTGCTTTATTTAATATTTATAATCTTTGACTTCTGGGTTGGTTCTTTTAATATTTCAGGAACCTGTTATACCTATTAATGTACTTAAGAACAATAAATTATACAAAGGTTTACAATAACATTAACTGGCTGAAAATCAGAATTTAAGGAGTCTGATTTAATAATTCAGTGAACCCGCTAAAAAAAAATATCTGTTGCCCTTGAAAATGTGATTTTGGAACAGATTTTTAATCTACTTTTGATGAAAATTTCACCTGTTTAATGCAAAAATATCTTGTTGTAAACAAACCCGGGAACTGGAAGATTTCTCTTAAAAATATGGATGTGATTTCTGCCCGGGATTACCTAACAGATCCACTTTACTCCCAGCTAAAAAAAGCCAGGGTTTTTAATCTTTCCAAGGACTATTCATATCAATCCAAGGGCTATTACGTCTCTCTTTTAGCCGAGGCGAGGGGGCATCAAGCCATACCTACTGTAAAAAACCTGGTTGATCTTCGGGAACCAAAATTGGTAAAAATCGTATCGGAAGAATTTGACGATCTTATTCAGAAAAGCCTCAAATCTATTAAGTCTGCTGAATTCACGCTCAGCATCTACTTCGGTCAAAATGTGGCCCAAAAGTATAAAGATCTCAGTGCGATGTTTTACAGACATTTCCAGATCCCTTTTTTAAGAGTAAAATTCAACTATACCAATAAATGGAATGTAAAATCCATTAAGGCTCTTTCTGAAGCTGAAATACCTGCAGAGCATAAAGAGATCATGCACGATTTTGCCCTGCAATATTTTACCAAAAAGAGGTATGACACTCCTAAAAATATAAATTACGAATATGACCTAGCCATCCTGGTTAAGGAAAATGATCTGGCACCACCAAGTAATCAGAAAGCTCTGAAAAAATTCGTTGAAGTTGCTGAAAAACTGAATTTTTATGTTGAATTTATTGGCCCCAAAGATCTGCCCAGATTGTCAGCTTTTGACGCGTTATTTATTCGTCAGAGTACAGAGGTTAATAACGAGGCTTATGCTTTTGCCCGTAAAGCCCAGCAAGAAGATATTGCCATTGTTGATTACCCTGATGCAATTTTAAAATGCTGTAATAAAGTTTTTATGGCCGAAGCACTGGAAAATGCAAAAATCCCCACACCCAAAACCATTATTGTACATAAAGAGAACAAGAATACTGTTATCGAGAAAACAGGATTACCACTGGTGCTCAAATCTCCCGATTCTACCTTTTCATTTGGGGTGAAAAAAGCTAAAACCAGGGAGGAATATGAGGACCTGGTAAATGAAATGTTGAAAAAATCTGAACTGATTATAGCCCAGGAGTTCACGCCTTCAGATTTTGACTGGAGAATTGGAATTCTTGACGGGAAACCCTTGTACGCCTGCAGGTATTATATGGCTAAAGGTCACTGGCAGATCTATAACTGGAATGCCAAGAAGAAAGATGATCGCGACGGTAATGCAGATTGCATGGCCATAGAAGACGTTCCAAAGAAGATCATGGAAGTGGCTTTAAAGTCGGCCAAATTGATGGGTAACGGGCTCTTTGGCATTGATGTTAAGGAGGTGAACGGCAATCCTCTGGTCATTGAGATCAACGATAACCCAAACATTGATTTTGGGGTGGAGGACAGCTTTTATGGAGAAATAGTATACCTTGAGATCCTTAAGGCATTAAAGAACCGGCTTGAAAAGAAACAGGAATGAGCTATCATCTTTTTGAAGTTTACGGGATAGAGCTGGAGTACATGGTGGTACGCAAGGCAGATCTTAAAGTCAATCCCATAGTAGATAAATTGCTTACCAGGAAGCACGGTACGCTCACGTCAGATGTTGAAAATGGAGAGATTGAATGGAGCAATGAACTGGTTGCCCATGTGGTGGAGATGAAAACCAATGGGCCGGCAAATGATCTCAACAGGCTTACTGATCTCTTTGCTGAAAATGTAAGGGAGATGAATTTCCTTCTTTCAGAGTTTGACAGCCAATTATTGCCTACGGCCGCACATCCATTAATGAACCCAGAAACCGAAATGTGCTTGTGGAAACATAATTACAGTAAAATATATGCGCTCTACAATCGCATTTTTGACTGTAGGGGACACGGCTGGAGCAATGTTCAAAGCATGCATATCAATCTTCCCTTCTTTGATGACGAGGAATTTGAAAAGTTGCATGCCGCAGTACGGCTACTCCTTCCTATTATCCCCGGTCTGTGTGCCAGTTCTCCTGTGTTTGACGGAAAATTTACCGGCTTTAATGATGCCAGGATGCATGTGTACAAGACCAATCAAAAAGAGATCCCCCAGATGACAGGAAAAGTGATCCCCGAACAGTTTTTCAGTAGAAAAGAGTATTTTGAAGGGATCTTTTTACCTATTAATAAAGCTATTGAACCCTATGATTCAGAAAACATCCTGGATCATCATTTTTTGAATTCTCGTGGTGCGATAGCCAGGTTTGACAGAAGTGCTATTGAGATAAGGGTTATCGATATCCAGGAATGTCCTGCCGCCGATGTTGCCATCGCGGTGTTCATTGTTGAGGTGCTAAAGTTGCTGGTGAGTGAGGAACTCATAAGCCTTTATGACCAGAAGAAATGGCATGAAAATGACCTTTTAGAGATTTTTGATGAGGTGATCAAGGATGCAGAAGAGGCCAAAATTTCTAATGATACCTTCCTTGCTGTTTTTGACCTGCCTCCTGCGGTCAAAGTGAAGGATATCTGGAAAAGATTGTACGATTTGGTGCGGGAAACTATTTCTTCTAAACATCGAGGCATTATTGAGAAAATTCTTGAAAATGGCAGCCTTTCCACACGCATCTTAAAAGCCCTTGGAGAAACTCCTTCAGAAGAAAAAATCAGGGAAGTATACCGGGAAATGGGAGAATGTTTGCAGGAAAACCGTTTGTATATAGGATAACTCTAATTTCAAAACGGCAGTAATTTAAATATACCTTTGAAACTTATTCTTACATGCGAACATGCCTGCAGGGAGATTCCAGCGAAGTACAGATATCTTTTTGAAGGGGCAGAATTGGTTCTCAATTCCCATCGGGGCTATGATCCCGGTGCTCTGGATATTTTCAGGAATCTTCAGGGATTAACCTATTATTCTAAAACTTACAATTGGACCAGACTGCTGGTTGAGCCCAATCGATCCCTTCACCATCCTCAGCTTTTTTCTGAATTTACCCAGAACCTTTCTGAAGAAGAAAAGAATAAATTGCTTAAGAAATATTATTATCCGTATCGTATTTCGGTTGAAAAAAAGATAGCGGAGACAATATTGGCCGGGCAGGAAGTTATTCATCTTTCTGTACATACTTTTACACCGGTGCTTAAGGGGCAGGAACGCAAGGCAGATGTTGGGCTGCTTTTCGATCCTAAAAATGCAGGGGAAAAGGAATTCTGTAAAACTTACAAAAAGGCACTTCTCGCTCATGATCCCCAGCTTCGGGTACGATACAATTATCCCTACCGGGGCACTGCCGATGGGTTTACCACTTTTCTTCGGAAGCGGTTTCCACAGCATTATCTGGGAATAGAAATAGAGGTGAACCAGAAATTTTCGTGTGAAAACAGCTTTCCACCTTCTTTAAAAAATGTACTCTTCCGGGCACTTTCAGAAGTTCTTCCGCGGCAGAACCTATAAAAGTGAATTTTCTAAGAAAAATTCATGAACCTCTACACTTTCCATGTGTTCTATAATGCTCGGGAAACAAATATCTACTGTTGCAATGGATACGAATTTCCCTAAAAAAACAAAGCATGATAAAACTCATTGAAAATCAACTTTTTATCACTTATTTTTTCTGAATAAACCGTTAAGTGATGATTTCAAAAATTGAATTAAAAAGTAGTGCATTTTCAGCTACAGGAGAAATTCCTGAACGCTACACCTGTGACGGTGAAGACGTTAACCCTCCATTGGAAATGGGAGAACTTCCTGAGAATACAAAATCTTTGGTGCTTATAGTAGAGGATCCAGATGCCCCAAACGGGGTGTGGGGTCAT
This sequence comes from uncultured Flavobacteriaceae bacterium, assembly GCA_964627595.1. GTDB lineage: Bacteria > Bacteroidota > Bacteroidia > Flavobacteriales > Flavobacteriaceae > Salinimicrobium. Next base: position 56,306 of record CAZVKA010000001.1, read on the forward strand.
TGGATAGTCTGGAATATTGCTCCCGTTAAGCATATTGCAGAAGATTCAGTGCCGGGAACAGAAGGGAAAAATTCCTTTGGAAAACATCATTATGGAGGACCCTGTCCCCCTTCAGGCTCCCATAGGTACTTCTTCAAGCTTTACGCGTTGAAGGAACGGCTGGAGCTGGATATGAATGCAGATAAAGAGGATGTGGAAGCAGCCATGGCAGATAAAATCCTGGGCAGAGGAGAGTTAATGGGAACGTATAGCCGAAAAAATAAGCCATGATAAAGGAATTTGAAAGACCTATAGGTCCCCCTCAGGAACCACCATACACCCCACCTGAAGAACCGCCTACTACTGTTCCTCTGGAAAAATAACCTGGAAAATCCTCCTGCTTAAACTCTGCTAACATGAAGGCAATGCTTCTCGATAAGATCACCAGTCTAGAGCAGGACCAAAATCCATTGCGCCTGGCAAAGGTGCCAATTCCTCGACCTGGGCCGGGAGAAGTGTTGATAAGGAACAGTGTTTGCGGCGTTTGTCATACAGAGCTCGATGAGATCGAAGGAAGAACCTCACCCGCGTTTTTCCCTATGATCCCGGGGCATCAGGTCGTAGGCAATATATCTGAAACAGGGGCCGATTGTAAGATTTATGACATTGGGGAACGAGTGGGTGTGGCCTGGATCTATAATGCCTGTGGAGAGTGCAGATTTTGTAGGGAAGGCCGGGAAAATCTTTGTGATCAATTTAAAGCGACGGGTAGGGATGCTTATGGAGGTTACGCTGAGTTTCTGGTCGCACCAGAAAAATTTGTTTACCGAATTCCCGATTTCTTCACAGATGCTGAGGCAGCCCCACTTTTATGCGCCGGTGCCATTGGATTACGGTCTATTAGATTGACAGGATTAAGAGACGGGGAAAATATCGGATTATCAGGTTTTGGAGCTTCTGCACACCTTGTTTTAAAAATGGTTCACCATGAATTCCCAAACAGCCCGGTCTACGTGTTTTCCCGAAATCATCATGAGAGACAATTTGCTTTGGATTTAGGAGCTATATGGGCCGGGGATTTTTCAGTTCATCCTTCCAAAAAACTACATAAGATCATAGATACTACTCCCGCCTGGAAACCTGTCATGCATTCCCTGGCCAGTTTGGAAAAAGGAGGAAGGTTGGTGATCAATGCGATTCGAAAAGAAGAATCAGATAAAGACCACCTGCACCAACTATCATATCGGCAACATTTATGGCTGGAAAAGGAAATAAAAACTGTGGCGAATGTTACCTCTGCAGATGTGAAAGATTTTCTCAACCTGGCAGCCAAAGCAGAGATCAAACCAGATTACACGGAGTTTCCCCTGTATAAAGCCAATGAGGCTTTGTTAGAGCTCAAGAAAGGACAGATCAAGGGAGCAAAGGTCTTGAGAATAGGCAACTAAGGAAGGACCCGGAAAAGATGACCGTTATCATTTCTGTTTTAATTTGAATAACAGATCTTTAGTCGTAGTCAAAGGTGTTGGAATATGGGGTCAGATAGCACACCTGGAAATTCAAGTTCCCCCACGAGAAATCCGGGGTTAGGATGGTTGTATTTTATTTTTCTGGGAGTCTTTATCTGGATTTGGTTTTTTAACAGTCAGCCGGTAGTTCCTGAGATATCCTGGCAAAAATTTGAGAAAGAGATCCTAGTCACGGGGAAGGTTTCCCGGTTAGATGTTGTGAACAATGAAAGGGTAGAGGTTTATCTTAAAAAGGATAGTATTCCCGGGGAAGGTGTGGAAAATATTTTTGAAAAAGTCCCGGCTTCCGGCCCGCAATATTTTTTCAATATAGGTTCTGTTGATGTATTTTATGACCAACTGGAAAAGGCCAGGGAAAGGGCAAATATTCCGCAAATCAATGTCACGTACAGTAAACGGGAGAACTGGGGAGGTCAAATTCTATCATGGTTATTACCTATGGCTCTTATTATCCTTTTCTGGTTATTCCTGCTGAGAAGAATGTCTTCAAGAATGTCTGGAGGTTCTTCTATGATGAATTTCGGCCAAAGCAAAGCCAGAGCTATGGAAACCGGGGAACAAAGTAAGGTGACTTTTAAAGACGTAGCCGGGTTGGAAGAAGCAAAGGAAGAAATATATGAGCTCGTTAATTTTTTAAAAGCTCCTGAAAAATATCAAAGCCTGGGAGCTAAAATCCCAAAAGGGATCTTGCTGTTAGGCCCTCCCGGAACCGGAAAAACCCTTTTGGCCAAGGCTGTGGCAGGAGAAGCAGGTGTCCCATTCTTTTCTCTTTCGGGTTCAGAATTTATAGAAATGTTCGTAGGAGTAGGGGCTGCAAGAGTTCGGGATTTGTTTAAAAAGGCAAAGGCCAGAACCCCCAGCATTATTTTTATTGATGAAATTGATACGATAGGCAGAGCCCGCAGTGGAGCTTCAGTCTTTCATGAGAGTGATGAAAGAGACAGTACCCTAAACCAGTTGCTTGCCGAATTAGATGGTTTTGGGACCAATACCGGTGTAATCGTACTGGCTGCGACTAATCGCGGTGAATTATTAGATCCGGCTTTGCTCCGGCCCGGTAGATTTGACCGGCATATTCAGCTGGAATTACCAAACCTTACTGAACGAAAAGCTATTTTTGAAGTACATATGAGGCCTCTTCAGCTGGGTTCTGATGTGGATGTAAGTAACCTGGCGGCACAAACGCCCGGTTTTTCAGGAGCAGATATTGCAAATATTTGTAATGAGGCGGCACTTTTTGCCGCTCATCGGGAAAAAAAGGTAATAGAAAAACAGGATTTCCAGGATGCTATAGACAGGGTAATTGGGGGAATGGAAAAACGAAGCAAGATCATTTCTTCCGAAGAAAAAAAACGGATCGCGTTTCATGAAGCCGGCCACGTTACTACTTCCTGGTTCCTAAAACATGCACAACCGGTTCAAAAGGTTTCCATTATCCCGCGGGGTAAATCTTTGGGTGCTGCCTGGTATTTACCCGAAGAGCATCAGATCGTCACCAAATCTGAATTCTTTGACTCTCTTTGTACAGCCCTGGGAGGCAGGGCTGCTGAAGATGTTTTCTTTGAAGAAGTCTCATCTAATGCTATAGATGACCTGGAAAAAGCCACAAAACAAGCCTACAGTATGGTCGTTAATTATGGATTAAGTGATGCCCTTCGCAACCTTAGTTACTACGATCCTACGGGAAAAATGAGCCAGTCATTGAATAAACCGTATAGTGAGAAAACTGCCGAAATTATAGATACAGAAGTACAGGCGATCATTGACCGCGCCTACCAGAGGTCAAAAGATATTCTCACTACTCACAGAAGCGAGGTGGAAACTTTAGCTGCTAAATTGATCGAAAAAGAGACCCTATATAAGGAGGATATAAAAGAAATTCTTGGAGAAAGGGAATCAGTTTTTCCAGCCAGAAATTAAAAGCGGTAACCAATTGGTCACCGCTTTCTACTAGAAAATTAATTTTTTTATCCATTTAATGTCACATCCAGGCTTATATCTGCTTTTAATAGTTTAGACACAGGACAATTTTCTTTTGCTTTTTGTGCGAGACGATCAAATTTCTCTCTGTCAATTCCGGGGACCTTGGCATTAAGGATCAAATGGGAGGAGGTAATTGTACCATTTTCAAGGGTTACTTCAGCTTTTGTTTCCAATTCTGCGGGTTTATGCCCCTCTTCGGCCAGGAAAGCAGAAAGTTGCATCGAAAAACATCCCGAATGAGCCGCCCCAATCAGTTCCTCAGGGTTAGTCCCTTTTTCATCTTCGAAACGCATCTTGTAGTTATAAGGAGTCTCCTTTAATACGCCACTTTGTGTTGACAAGTGACCTTTACCTTCTTTTAATGTTCCGTGCCAAACGGCTGTTGCTTTTCTTTTCATTATAATGGTTTTGGTTATACTTTAAATTTAGTGAATTTTATTGCTCTTTCAATGACTTCATATCAATAACAAAGCGATACCGTACATCTGAATTGAGGGTACGTTCATAAGCCTCATTGATCTGGTTGATATTTATCATTTCGACATCTGAGACGATTCCATGTTCTGCACAATAATCCAGCATCTCCTGGGTTTCTTTGATTCCGCCCACCAATGACCCTACGAGGCTTCTTCTTTTCATAATTAACTGGCCAGCCTGTACTTCTGAAGGTTTTGGAGGAACTCCCAGCAATACCATAACTCCATTCGTTTTAAGTAAGTTAAGATACTGGTTGTAGTCATGTTGAGCTGAAACTGTATTGATTATCAGGTCAAAGGTACCCGCGAGACGTTTAAGGTTTTCTTCCTGGGTGGTCAGTTCAAAATGATGAGCACCAAGTTCAGAAGCATCTTTTTCCTTTTCGGGAGAGCGACTAAGCATGGTCACTTCTGCACCCATTGAGGAAGCGAGCTTTACAGCCATGTGGCCTAAACCTCCAAGCCCAACAACTCCCACCTTATCACCTTTTTTTACTTTCCAGTACTTCAAAGGTGAATAAGTGGTTATTCCTGCACATAAAAGAGGAGCCACGGCGTTTAAAGATAATTTTTTAGAGATCTTCAGTACGAAATCTTCCTTAACCACAATGTGGGTAGAGTACCCTCCAAAGGTAATCACATCCTTTTCCAGTCTGGAAGGAGAATTATAGGTAGCAGTTGGCCCGTTTACACAGTATTGTTCCTGGTGCTCCTGGCAGTTTTCGCAGTTACCGCAGGAATCCACAAAACAACCTACACCAACTGTATCTCCAGTACGAAACCTGGAAACAGATTCACCGGTGCGAGTGACCTTTCCCACAATTTCATGTCCGGGAACGACCGGATATTGGGTGCCTCCCCATTCATTGCGGGCAGTATGGATGTCTGAATGGCAAATCCCACAATAGAGGATCTCAATTTCCACATCTTCGGGACCGGGTTCGCGCCTGTTGATCTTGTATGGTTCCAGGTCTTTATCAGCTGCCTGTGCGGCATATGCTTTTACATTCTTCATATTTAATTTATTCTATAGGTGGTTGCGAATCAAAAAATGGATCTTTAGCGGGTTTTTTCAGTTCTGACAGAATCTCATAAGATCGCAAGCGACTTGTGTGATCATAAATATGGGAAACTGCCATAATTTCATCTACCTCTGTTTGTTTTACGAAATCAATAAGTTGCTCTTTTATAGATTCTTTTGAGCCTACAAAGCTATATTTCATCATTCGGGAAATAGCGGCTTCTTCCGCTGGATTCCATATTTGGTTCATGTTTTCTGTTGGAGGAGGCATGGGTTTTCGTTCATTCCGTAAAATTCCAAGTGCGAATTGTTTTTGACTGGTGGCCAGATATTCTGCTTCTTCATTGGACTCTGCAGCAATAACATTCACACAGGCAATTATGTACGGGGAAGTATTTTGGGAAGCATTTTGGAATTTTTGTTTGTATATCTCAAGAGCTTCCTCCAGGTGTGCAGGAGCAAAATGACTGGCAAAAGCATAATTAAGTCCCAGCATAGCTGCCAGTTGAGCACTGAAGGTGCTCGACCCGAGCAGGTAAATTGGCACATCCAAGCCTTCCCCGGGAATGGCGCGCACAGGAGCGTTCCTGTTTTCAGTAGAAAAATAACGCTGTAACTCCTTTACATCTCTGGGAAAATCCTCTACAGTTTCGGTTCTGCCCCTGCGCAAGGCAGAGGCTGTTCTTTGATCTGTTCCCGGTGCCCTTCCCAGCCCAAGGTCTATCCTTCCCGGGAAAAGACTTTCCAGAGTACCAAACTGTTCCGCAATCATTAACGGGGAATGATTGGGGAGCATAATACCTCCAGAACCAATTCTTATAGAATGCGTATTGCCTGCTATATGTCCTAATAAAACAGCGGTGGCTGAACTCACCACACTTTCCATATTGTGATGTTCGGAGATCCAGAACCGGGAAAAATCCAACTCCTCGCACAGTTGTGCCAGTTCAACAGTATGCCTGAAGGAAGCTGAAATACTGCTTCCTTCAACTACAGGAACCAGGTCCAGCACTGAAAATTTGACGTTTTGAAGTAGGTCCTCTTTCATAAACCCCAAAAGGTAATTCTTTTATAAAAGTATTTCATCATCCATTTTACATTTTCTACTTATGAGCGTTTTAAATAGATCACTCCCAGTGGTGGAATCGTGAGGGCAAGGGAATTCTCCTTGCGGTGTGCCGGAAGGTTCTGGGAGGAAATATTTTCAATATTTTTCACATTACTACCTCCAAACCTTTCATCATCACTGTTAAAGATCTCTTTCCATTCTCCCTCTTCCTGTATACCTATCCTGTAATTCTCCCGGGGAACGGGGGTGAAATTACACACTACTATGACGTTATCTTTTGGATCATTTCCTTTTCTCATAAAGCTAATGATACTGTTTTCTTCATCATTTATATCGATCCATTCAAAACCTTCACTTGAAAAAGCTTTTTCATATAAAGCAGGTTCAGAGGTATACAGCCTGTTTAGTTCTTTCAAAGTTTCCTGTACCTGCCTGTGGGAGTCTTCATTGGTTAAATGCCATTCCAGGCTGCCATCATGGTTCCATTCAGAACCTTGCCCAAACTCTCCTCCCATAAACAGTAATTTCGCGCCGGGATGGGCATACATGTAGCTGTAGAGTGTTCTTATGTTGGCAAATCTGTTCCAGTCATCTCCCGGCATCTTATTTAGAATTGATCCTTTACCATACACTACTTCATCATGAGAGAGGGGAAGCATGAAGTTTTCTGAAAAGGCGTAATTTGAACTAAAAGTTATTGTATTTTGATGGTGCCGGCGGTGAATGGGATCTTTGCTGAAGTACTCCAGGGTATCGTGCATCCAGCCCATCATCCATTTCATTCCAAAGCCCAGACCCCCAATATATGTTGGTTTGGAAACCATAGGCCAGGCTGTGGACTCTTCGGCAATAGTAACTACATCTGGAAATTCATTGTAAACTACTTCATTAAATTCCTTGAGGAAACTAATAGCTTCCAGGTTTTCACGTCCACCATATTCATTTGGTTCCCATTCACCTTCATTCCGTGAGTAATCCAGGTATAACATTGAGGCGACAGCATCTACCCTTAATCCATCGGCATGGAACATGTCCAACCAAAACAAGGCGTTGCTAATTAGGAAAGCCCTTACCTCATTTCTTCCGTAATTGAAGATATAGCTTTGCCAGTCTGGATGAAATCCTTTTTTAGGATCGGCATGTTCGTACAAAAATGTGCCGTCAAAATAGTGAAGGCCATGCAGGTCTGAAGGGAAGTGGGAGGGGACCCAGTCCAGAATCACACCAATCCCTGCCTGATGCAGTTTGTCAATGAGGTGCATGAAATCCTGTGGGGTTCCAAAGCGGCTTGAAGGGGCAAAATATCCTGTTATCTGATAGCCCCAGGAGCCAAAGAATGGATGTTCCATTACTGGCATAAATTCCACATGGGTGAAGCCCATTTCCTTAAGGTATTTAGGAAGATCTTCTGCAAGCTCCCGGTAGCTTAGGGAACGAAAACCATCTTCAGGAACTCTTTTCCAGGACCCCAGGTGCAGTTCATAAACTGAATAGGGCTGTGGCTCCTTTTCTTTTTTCTTTCGCTCCTCCATCCAGGTCTTGTCCTTCCAGGTATTTTCCAGGTCCCATACCATAGAGGCGGTATTGGGTGGTGTTTCCCAAGAAAAAGCGAATGGATCTCCTTTTTCGGCCTCATAACCATTGCTGGACCTGATAAAGTATTTGTAGAGACTCCCTTTTTTCGCTTCTGGGATAAAGACTTCCCAAATCCCCGAATGATCCCATCTCGCCTTCATTTTATGGGAATCCTTGCTCCAGTTGTTAAAATCTCCTATTACGGCCACTTGCTCGGCATTTGGAGCCCATACAGCGAAATATACTCCTTCGGTTCCCAGGTATTCCATGAGATGTGAACCAAATTTACGATACAGGTGATAATGCTTTCCTTCTTTAAACAAGTGCACATCAAAATCGGTGATCAGCGTAGCTTCTACCGGTTTTTCCTTTGAAGGTTTTTGCTCCTCGTTTTCAGTTGGGGTTGCTTTCTTTGCAGCTGTTTTTGCCTTTTCTACTGCAGCAGCAAGATCCCCCTGATCTGGCAGATACTCATTCATCATTTCCCGTGCCTTATCTGGGGCAGTGGTAAGGAGGTCTGAGAATCTTTCCACGGCTCCTTTTACATCTTCGGCATCGGGGAAGAACTTTCGAGCCATTTCTTCCAGTTCATGGGAGGATTTCTCACCGGGGACAAATTTGTTAACCAGATCCTTAAGGGTTGATTCTGCCATGTTTTTGACATCTTCCTTAGGTGAGGTATTTGGTAACTTCATTTTTTCCTCGGCACTTATTCCGGAATCTGTCTGCTGTCTCGACATTTTTTTAGGCTGCTTTCTTACTTTTTCCTTTGAACGATCTTCGATTTTTTCTATTTCTTCGGAAGTTTTCTTTGGTGCTTTAGCCTTAGGTGTTCCTTTCTTCTTTTCAGGCTCAGCAGCCTTTTTCGTGTCTCCCCCGGTTCTTTTTGAAGCCGGAGCAGCTACATCTGGTAATTCTTCATCTGTAACTGGATCGTGGAATTTAGTTGGTATTTTGGGCGTTCCTTTTTTCTCGCCGACAGAAACTTTTTTCGTGGTTTTCTTCTCTCCAGAAGTGCCTGAAGTTTTCTTTTTTGTTCCATTTTCAGCCAGGGCTTTCTTGGGCTTTGGAAGACTTTTTGAAACATCTGAAGCTTTACTTTTCCTCCCCGTTTTCTTAGTAGAGGCAGTATCTTTTCCAGAACTTTGTTTTTTTGCAGTGGAAGCCTTAGCTGCCGACTTCTTTTCGGGGTCTTTTTCTGCACCAACTCCCATAGGCCCTTTTACCTCTCCTGATTTTTGAGGTTCCTTTGAAGCTTTTCTTTCGGCTGATATGGACTTCCTTGGAGTGGTTTTCTTCTCTTTATCTGTGGTGTTATCTTTTTTCTTAGCCATTTTTATATCTCTTTACAATAGATTTAATGCCCCTTAGCGGGATAAGGACCCAATCGGGACGGTTATTCAGTTCATAATTCATTTCATAAATTGCTTTTTCAAGCAGAAATGTTTCCATAAGGATCTCAATATCTTCAAGATCTTCAGGGATAAAATTATTATCTCCTACATTTTCATAGTAGCCCTGGAGGAACATTCGGGTAACCAGGTAGTACCAGCTTTCGGCCCATAGATCAAGGTCGCCTTCTTTCTTTTGCTGTTCGAGTTCAGGATCTATTAAGATGCTATAGGCTGCATAGTGGAAAGACCTCACCATTCCAGCCACGTCGCGAAGTGGCGATCTCTTTAACCTTCTTTCACTAAAGGAACGTGCAGGCTCCCCTTCAAAATCAATGATCACAAAATCTTTTCCCGTCCATAATACCTGTCCTAAATGATAATCTCCGTGGGTCCTGATCTTCATAATTGGGATCTTGTGATCAAAAACTCTTTTAAAGATCTTCAGTACATCGGTTTTCATGTCTAACACCTCTTTGGCCTCTTCCTTTATATGATCAGGAAGGTACCTCATGTTTTTTTGGAGGTTTTGATAAGCATTCCTTGTTAGAGACTGCAGGGAAGAAAATAAGGACCGTTGATAATGAAGGGAAAAAGGTTCAGGTTCAAAATCCTTTTCTTCAGGCCGGGAGGCCAGCGCCCTGTGCATTTCTGCAGTACGTTGTCCTAAAAGAGAAATCCTTTCTGGAAAGATCACTCCCATTAACTCCTTCATTTGCTCAGATAGATCTGTGTAGTTTAAAGGGGTAAGATCATGTTCCACATATTCTTCTTCTGCATCTTTTGGACGGGTAAGTACCCGTTCAAAAAAGCGTTTTAAAGAATCTTTCGTATAATCCCAGGCATCGCCCTGGTTTGGTACAAGATCCTGCATCATACCGAGGACAATGGTGTTTTTTGGATCTGGCTTGTATTCTATGGCACCCACAAACCTGGGGGAATTCTTGTATTCTGTCTTTTCAGTAAGATAACGGGTGATCTCCATATCTGGATTGATCGTGTTATCTAGTTTCCTATAAAGTTTTAGAAAATACTTATTATCAAAGATGAGAGAGGTATTACTCTGCTCTGCATTGAGGATTTTTGAATGAACCTCTTGACTATCCGTTTCCATGCCGTCTTCACTGTGGTAGAAAACCATATTTCCACGTCCACTCTTAATTTTTTTGCCTTTTAGAATGTTCTTGAAGAGTACATTTCTGAATTTTTCGCTGTATACAGCGTCAAAAACAAAGCCTTCCTCCCCATTAATTATGAGTCTGGAAATGATTCCGTTTGCAGGCACCTCTTTATCTTCCTCTTCTTTTGTGGACTTAATAAAGGCAAGTGGTAACTGATAAATTTCGGGTAAGCCATCATTGTAGTTAACTTCTAGCGTGATCAATGTGGCGTGGAGCCCTCTTACCGGGATCTGTACTTTATTGATCAACGAAATATTTTGAATAAACCTCGATTTTCCACCAAACCAGCGACAACTATTGAGATATGAAGGCAAGACTTCATTCTCAAATCGAGTTAAAATTTTGTTTTCCAGTAATTTCTCCCATTCAGCCACACGTAATACTGGAGTCTCTATTTTTTCTGACTGGGGTTTTTCCTTCTTTAGTTGAAACCAATAATAACCATGTGGAGCCATTGTGAACAGATATGGTTTATCTGTGATTGTGGGAAATTTATTATGACTAAAAACTTCTACGGGTGTGTGGTCTTCGTACTCCTTAAGATCAAGTTCGGCCGCCTGAGGAAATCTGGAAAGATTTCCCAATACCAGGATATCTTCATCTTCATAAGTACGGGTATAAGCAATGATCTTGGCATTGCTTGGAGACAGGAAGTTAATATCTCCCCGTCCAAAAGCTTTATATTTTTTTCGCATACTAATGATTCTCTTCATCCACCATAACAGGGACGAGGAATTCATTTGCTCTGTCTCTACATTTACAGATTCATATTTGTAGGCTGGATCAATGATGACGGGCAAGTATAACTTATGCGGGTTTGCAGTTGAAAAGCCGGCGTTTCTATCTGCAGTCCATTGCATAGGTGTTCTAACGCCGTCGCGATCTCCCAAATAAAAGTTGTCACCCATACCAATCTCATCGCCATAGTAGATCACGGGGGTGCCGGGGAGGGAGAACAACAATACGTTCATTAATTCTATTTTACTCCGGTTATTTTCCAGCAGAGGAGCGAGCCTGTGACGAATGCCTACATTGATCTTTGCCTGAGGATCTTTCGTGTATACCTTGTACATATAATCCCTTTCTTCATCGGTCACCATCTCGAGGGTAAGTTCGTCGTGATTCCGTAGGAAAATTGCCCATTGACAGGAATCAGGAATTTCCGGGGTTTGATCGATAATATCCATAATGGGGTAGCGATCTTCCATTTTAACCGACATGAACATGCGGGGCATAATGGGGAAATGGTAATTCATATGGCACTCGTCCCCATCTCCAAAATAAGCAGCCGAATCCTCTGGCCACATATTAGCTTCGGCCAAAAGCAGTTTATTGTCATAATATTTATCGACATGAGCTCTTAGTTTTTTTAAGAATTTATGAGTTTCGGGAAGATTTTCGCAGTTGGTGCCTTCCCTTTCAAAGAGGTACGGGACAGCATCCAGGCGAAAACCATCCACTCCCATGTCACACCAGAAGTCGAGGATATTAAAAACCTCTTTTTGAACTTTTGGATTGTCAAAATTCAGATCTGGTTGATGAGAAAAAAATCGATGCCAAAAATATTGTTTGGCAACGGGATCCCAGGTCCAGTTAGAGGGTTCGGTATCGGTAAATATGATTCGAGTGTCTTTGTACTTATTGGGATCATCACTCCACACGTAATAGTCTCTTTCGGGAGATCCTGGTGAGGCATTCCGGGCCCTTTGAAACCAGGGGTGTTGGTCTGAAGTGTGGTTGATCACCAACTCAGTGATCACTTTTAAACCTCTTTCATGGGCTTCATTGATAAACCTTTGAAAGGTTTCAAGATCGCCGTAGCTTGGATTGATACTGTAGTAATCGGCAATGTCGTACCCATCGTCCTTTAGGGGGGAAGGATAGAACGGAAGCAACCATATTGCAGTTACACCCAAATCCTCAAGGTAATCAAGTTTTTGCAGTAGGCCTTCAAAGTCGCCCACCCCGTCTCCATTACTATCAAAAAAGGCTTTTATGTGTAATTCATATATAATGGCATCTTTGTACCAGTTTTCCTGATCTTCAAAATTGATTGGTTTGATCATGGTCGATTATTTTTATCTCAATGGTTTCTTTGATTCAACTTTAAATATGTGTGCCGGAATGGCCTGGGGATGGAGTTCGATGTAATTCCATTCATCCTGCCATATATAACTGGCGCCGGTGAGTAGATCTGTAACCGAATAAGATTCATGAGGTTCGATCCCATACCGTTTCAAGGGTACCTGAACCCATCCTGACTGACTGTGGTGTGGATCCAGGCTCACCACAATGATTAGTTTATTCCCCTCTTCCTGATCTATTTTACTGTACCCTATCAATTGATCATTATCTGTTTCACAGAACTCAATATTCCAGGTACTTTGAAGAGCTGCATTTTCATTTCGTACCCGGTTTAGAATGCTAATCACTTCCTTTATACGGGTATTGCGGTGCCAATCCCAGTGATAGATCTGGTATTTCTCAGAATGGGTATATTCTTCTTTTCCCGGATAAGCTTCATTAAGACCGAATTCGAATACGGGACCGTAAATTCCATAATTGGAAGAAAGCGTACCGGCTAGGATCAATCTTATTAAAAAAGACGGTTCATGTTGGTTTTCGAGAGAGACTGGAAGAATATCTGGAGTATTTGGCCAGAAATTCGGGCGATAATATTCCCGCATTTCAGTTTTTGTAAGCTGAGTAAGGTATTCAACGAATTCCTCTTTCGTATTTCTCCAGGTAAAATAGGTGTAGGATTGATTAAACCCGATCTTGGCAAGCTCTTCCATTACTCGTGGACGGGTAAAAGCTTCAGCAAGAAAAATAATCCCTTCATATTTGGCGTTAATTTCTTTAATCAGCCATTCCCAGAATAGGAAGGTTTTGGTGTGTGGGTTATCTACTCTAAAGATATTGACCCCTTTGTCAATCCAGAATTCCACAATACTTTTTAATTCTTTCCAAAGATTTTCCCAGTCTTCAGTCTCGAAATTAACTGGTAAAACATCCTGATATTTCTTGGGAGGGTTCTCGGCGTATTGCACGGTACCATCTGGTCGCCATTTAAACCATTGAGGGTGTTCCTTGACATAGGGGTGATCTGGTGAACATTGAATGGCAAAGTCAAGGGCAATTTCGATATCGAGTTCTTTTGCTTTTTTTACCAGGCTTTTAAAATTCTCCATACTACCCAATTCAGGATGGATGGCTTTATGCCCACCTTCTTCGGCGCCAATGGCCCAGGGAGAACCGGGATCTCCCTCTTCGGCATCAACAGCATTATTCACACCTTTTCTGTGACTGCGACCAATTGGGTGTATGGGAGGGAAATAAACCACATCAAACCCCATTTTAGCCACTTCGGGCAGTACATTTTCACAATCCTTGAAGGTACCGTGGCGATCTTTTTCGGGTGAAGCTGACCGGGGAAAGAATTCATACCAGGCACTGAAGCCGGTTTTTTTCCTTTCTACCTGTACTTCCAGAATATGATCATAATGATAGGCTTTTGAGCGGTCACGAGATTCGTACATTACCCGCGAAGCAGATTCGCTCAATGCTTCTGAAATGGCCTGGGATTCTTTCTCACCATCCCGCAGTAATTCGATCCAGCTATTTAATTTTTTCTTGTTTTGAGCCGTAGCCCGAGGCAGAGTCTCCTCCATAAAATTAGCGCCAATTAGCAGTTCGGTGCGAAGGTTCTGGTTGGCAGCGGCTTTTTTCTTAAGATCTTCCTGCCAGGTGGTAAAATGGTCCACCCAGGCCTCGATGGTGTATTCATACATGCCCGGAATATCCATTTTAAAGGTGGAGGTCCAGTGATCATTCCCGTGGAATGTCATGTGTTGTTCCTGCCATTTTTTCTCCCGTCCCCGGCCTTTTTTCTTTTCCCGGGTAAGTAGTACGGCATCGACCTTGTCATGACCATCTCCAAAAATATCGGCATGTACTTCTATTTCTTCATTTACTACACGTTTTACAGGATATTTTCCACAATCTATTTCGGGTGAGACATTTCTAATACTAACTCTTTTATGACCTTCCAGCTTCATACATTCTTAAGTTTATAAAATCAAAATTGAATTGAACCTGCGCCGGTATGGATGGACAGGCGATTTGGCAATATAAATCACTTAAATTTAGACAAGTACGAAGAGAACCTTAGTTAAAAAACTATTAAACATTCAGTGTTCCGTGGAATCCTTCTTAGTTTTGAAAGTGCCGATTTTTAAGGAGAAACAGGAACAAATCTATGGGAAAGAAAGTAGGAGCTGAATGTTTGGATAATGGAAAATGCCTTTTCAGGATTTGGTCACCTTTTGCCGAAAAGGTCGAGGTGGTTTTAAAAGACCGAAAAGAACCGGTAGCCATGCTAAATGATGAACAGGGATACTGGGAGGCGATAATATTAGATACTAAACCCCACAGCCTTTACAAGATTCGCCTGGATGAAGAAGATGAATTTCCAGATCCTGCTTCGAGATCTCAGCCCCTTGGAGTACATTCCTGGTCTGAAATATCAGATACTTCTTACTCCTGGATGGATTCAGATTATAAAAGCAGGGAACTGAAGGATATGATCATTTATGAGCTTCACGTGGGGACGTTTACTCCTAAAGGTACTTTTGAAGCTGTTATTGATCACCTGGACCACCTGGAGGAACTTGGGGTAAATACTTTGGAATTAATGCCGATCGCACAATTTCCGGGCGCTCGAAACTGGGGCTATGACGGAGTTTATCCTTTTGCTGCCCAAGCCAGTTATGGTGGGGAAGAAGGCCTTAAAAATCTGATCGACACCTGTCATCGGCGGGGATTTTCTGTCATTCTTGATGTGGTTTATAATCATCTTGGCCCAGAAGGAAATTACCTGTCCCAATTTGGCCCTTATTTTACCGATAAATACCATACTCCCTGGGGCAGTGCCCTCAATTTTGATGATGAATACTCTGATCATGTTCGTAATTTTTTCATTCAAAGTGCACTCATGTGGCTGGAGGATTTCCATTTTGACGGACTCAGGCTCGATGCCATCCACGAGATCATTGATCGCGGGGCAAGACATTTTTTGAAGGAGCTCAGTGAAGAAGTGGATGATCTGGAACAAAAAACTGGAAGACGTTATACTCTGATAGCTGAGAGCGACCTTAACGACACCCGGGTAATAAAACCTTATGAGCAGGGTGGTTATGGGTTGGAAGGGCAGTGGGTAGATGATTTCCATCACGCGGTTCATACTATCCTCACCGGTGAAGATGCGGGGTATTATAAGGACTACGGAAAAATGGAGTTCCTAGCGAAATCTTTTAAGCAGGCTTTCGTATATGACGGCATGTACTCTGCTTTTCGAAAAAGAACGGTAGGGAATAGTTCTAAGGGGCTTGACAAGTCAAAATTTGTCACCTGCATACAAAACCATGACCAGGTAGGAAATCGGTTGCTGGGGGAACGTCTTTCTGAATTAGTTTCATTCGAAAAACAAAAACTTGCCGCTGGTATTCTGCTAACCGCGCCCTTCGTGCCAATGCTCTTTATGGGCGAAGAGTTCGGCGAGACGGCTCCTTTTCGGTATTTTGTAAGCCATGGAGATAAGGACCTGGTGAAGGCGGTACAGGAAGGCCGAAAAAGAGAATTTGAATATTTTAATCACAAAGAAGCAGAATTTCCAGATCCACAGGCTGAAAAGACTTTCAACGAATCTAAGCTTCAGTGGGATTTCCAGAACAACAGCCAAAAAACAGCTCTTTTTGGATTCTATCAGGAGTTGCTTCGTCTACGGAAGGAAGGCATCTTTGCAGCTTTTGCTTCGGAAGGAATAAAAGTAACCTCTAATGAAGAGAAAAAATTGCTGGAGGTGTCTGCAAAAGAGAAGAATTTCAAACTTTTTGGGATCTATAATTTTGGAAGTGAACCCTTCCGAATTGAAAAAGATCCTGACCGAATTCCAGAAATAATTTTTTCCTCTTCCGATAAAAAATGGAGCGGGGAAAAAAGAAAGAAACCCTATGTTTCAGAAGTTGTCGAAGTGCCGGGGGAATCTTTCGTTATTTTAAAATATAATTAAAGAGCTTGTTGTCCTAAGGATTTTAGCCTATCTTTTATTAATAACCTAAAGGTCATCACAGCCCGTGAAAGATCTTCCTCCCCTAAAAAAATATTGACATGAGTAGAAAATATATTTGTATCCACGGTCATTTTTATCAACCTCCAAGGGAGAACCCCTGGTTAAATAAAGTAGAGTTACAGGAATCTGCTTATCCCTATCATGACTGGAATCACCGCATCAATGCTGAATGTTATGTGCGAAATTCTGCTTCCCGTATTTTGGATGAAGAAGGACGGATTGAAGCTATCATGAACAACTATTCCTGGATGAGCTTTAACATAGGACCAACTTTGCTGGCCTGGATGGAAAATGAGACACCAGAAACGTATGCCGCAATATTACAGGCAGATAAAGATAGTATGGAGCTATTTTCAGGGCATGGATCGGCTCTTGCACAGGCCTATAATCATCTCATCATGCCTTTGGCCAATGAGCGTGACCAGGAAACACAGGTGATCTGGGGAATTGAAGATTTTAAATCCCGCTTTAATCGAATGCCTGAAGGCATGTGGCTGGGAGAAACCGCGGTCAATACAAGTACTTTGGAAATGCTCGCCAAACATGGGATCAAATTCACAATACTATCTCCTTACCAGGCAAAAAGGGTAAGGAAAATGGGCAGTAAGGAATGGAAGGATGCTACTCATGCCAAAGTAGATACAAAAAAGGCTTATAAATGCAAGTTACCTTCAGGAAATGAAATTAGCTTGTTCTTTTATGATGGTCCTGCCTCACAGGGAGTGGCTTTTGAAGGCCTTCTTAATAATGGGGTGCGGTTTGCAGAAAGATTGCAGGATCTATTATCTAATAACGATGATCTTGAGCTGGCCCATATCGCTACAGACGGTGAAAGCTATGGCCATCACCACAAACTGGGAGAAATGGCTCTCTCTTACTGCCTGGACCACCTCGAGCGACAGGAAGATATTAATCTAACTATTTACGGTGAATTCCTGGAGAAATTCCCACCCGAGTATGAGGCCGAGATCATTGAAAATACCTCCTGGAGTTGTTATCATGGGGTGGAACGCTGGCGCAGTGACTGTGGTTGCAATACCGGCGGCAACGAGGGGTGGAATCAAAAATGGCGGGCACCATTAAGGGAAACCTTTGATAAGTTGCGGGAAAAATTAATCCCGCTGTATGAAGAACAAATACAACCTTTCACCTCTGTACCCTGGGAGGTACGAAATAAGTATATCCAGGTTATCCTGAATCGGGAAAACAACAACGTTGCCGGATTCTTAAAAGAAAATTTTGGAGAAGATCTTTCTGAGGAGGACCAGGTGAAAATATTGAAGTTACTGGAAATGCAATATCACACCATGTTGATGTATACCAGTTGTGGCTGGTTCTTTGATGAAGTGACCGGCATTGAAAGCATGCAGGATATTTTTTATGCAACCCGGGCCGTACAGCTGGCAGAAGAGGTGAGCAAGAACGCCTATGAACCTGATTTTGCAGAATCCCTCAAACAAATCCCCAGTAACCTGCCTGAATATAAAAATGCCCATGCTGCATATGAGAAGGTGGTGAAACCAATGGAACTGGACATGATTCGTATTGGAGCTCACTATGCGATCTCCTCTCTTTTTGAGGAGTTCCCAGAAGAGGTTACCCTCTATAATTTCAGCGCGACAGTTAAATCAAGCCATTACTATGAAGCAGGGAAACAAAAGCTCATTGTAGGCCGCACGGAGTTCAGATCTGATATTACCTGGGAGAAGGTCGATATTTCTTATGCAGTACTCCACATGGGAGATCAACACCTTTTTGGGGGGGTGCGGAAATATTTGGGAGCCGAAGCACTTGAAGAGCTTCACAGCAAGATCTCAGGATTTTTTGAGAAAGGAAATATCTATGAGATCTTCAACCTGATGGATACTTATTTTGGAAACCATAATTACTCCTTCTGGCATTTGTTCCGGGATGAGCAGCACCATATCATGGAGCTGGTAATGGAAAATAACCTGACAGGGGCAGAAGGGGCCATGCAGCAATTGTATGACAATACCTATCCGCTCTTAAAGACTTTCCAGGAGATCAATATGACGGTGCCTGCACGATTAAAACTTCCGGTAGAACTTGCGGTGAATAACCGCCTTGTAAAGGAATTAAAAAAAGAGGATATTAGTTTCAGAAAACTCCAAAAACAACTCAAATCGGCAAATGCCATTGGAGCAAACTTGGACCTGGTCACTCTCAATTTTCTGGTAGATAAAAGATTAACAAGGCTCCTCCAGGAACTGGAAAAGAATCCGGAAGATCTACAGCTGCTTCACTTTATCAATCAATTCATTCAGCTTATAGAGGAAACACCTCTCAATCCTGAAAAATGGCAACCCCAAAATATCATTTTTGCAATGAAAGAGAAATATTATGAGCAAATGATAGAGAGGAGTGAAGCCGGGGATGGAGATGCAGCTTTATGGGTGGAAGGTTTTAGACAGTTAGAAGAATCTGTTAATCTTGTTGTAGAATGAAATGCCCGGTGTCAACATACCGAATTCAGCTTTCTCCAGATTTCACTTTCATGGATCTCATGGACATCCTGGATTATCTGGAACAGCTTAGTGTCTCTACTATTTACGCTGCTCCTTTTTTCCAGGCACGGGCAGGAAGTACCCATGGTTACGATATCACAGATCCCCTGAAGCTTAATCACGAAATAGGGGACCTGGAGAGTTTCAGAAAATTGCACGGGAAACTCAGGGAAAAAGGAATGACCTGGCTGCAGGATATCGTACCTAATCATATGGCATTTGACGGTGCAAATCTCTGGTTGCGGGATATCCTGGAATTTGGATCCGATTCACCCGCATATCATTTCTTTGATATTGACTGGAGGAATAAAAAGGTCCTGGCTCCTTTTCTGGGGGCACCTCTCGAGAAAGTTCTTACTAATAACGAGCTTTTCATACAACTGGACTCATCTGGATTTTATTGGAAATACTTTGATAATTCCTATTCTTTGGCCTTACGCTCTTATGCTAAGATCCTTCCTGAGAAAGGGGGATGGAAGAATCGTTTTGCAAAATTTAGCGACCATAAAGAAGGGGAAGATTTTAAAAAGCAATTTTTAAAAGAAATTAATGGGGATCAGGATCTAAAGGATCTTATACAAGAGCGGTTAAACGAGGTAAATTCTTCCGAAGAGCAACTGAGGAAGATCCTTGAATTGCAATATTTTAAACCCGTATACTGGAAAACCACTGAAGGAGATATCAATTACCGTCGGTTTTTTACAATAAATGACCTGCTGTGCCTACGAATGGAAGATCCCGCAGTATTCCAAAAGTACCATGCATTTATAGTGCAAATGGTAGAGGAAGGTCTAATTGACGGCTTGAGGATAGATCATATAGATGGTCTATTTGATCCTTTGCAGTACCTGGAAAAACTGAGGTCACTGGTGGGAGAGGACTTTTATGTCATCATAGAAAAGATCCTGGAATGGGATGAAAAATTACCTTCCCACTGGCCGGTACAGGGAACAAGCGGTTATGGCTTTTTGGCTGCAGTAAATCAGCTGCTTACAGATCGCAGTAATGAAAAGATCTTCACGGAAAAATACCATCAAATTAATCCTGATAATTCAGAATACGAGGACCTGATTTATGATCAAAAACTGTTTATCCTGAAAAAGAGAATGGGGGGTGAGTTTTCCAATCTTTGGGAGCTGGCGTTGGAAAACAAACTTCTGGAACCTGAACACACCTCAGAAAAATGTAAAGAGGCATTAGGCGCTTTCCTGGCTGCTTTTCCCGTATACCGAATTTACCCTGAAGAGTTTCCGTTGAAAAACAAGCAAAGAGAGATTATTGAGCAGGCACATGGAAAGGCCTTGCATCACACCCCGAAACTTAAAGCCGAACTGGAAAACTGGAACCAGATCTTTTTAGGAGAAGCAGGGAAAGACAAACAGGCCATGTTCTATTTCCTTCAGAGGTGCCAGCAATTTACGGGACCACTGGCCGCAAAAGGAGTAGAGGATACCAGTTTCTATATCTTCAATCGACTTGTCTCTCACAATGAAGTTGGGGATTCCCCCGAAAATTTCGGTCTTTCGATTAATAATTTCCATAGGAAAATGCAGCAGCGAAACACAGATTTTCCATTATCAATCAATGCTACAGCCACTCATGATACTAAGCGAGGGGAAGATGCGCGCATGAGGATCAATGTTCTGAGCGAGTTTGGAAATGAGTGGTTTGATAAAGTGGAAGAATGGAGAGAAATAGGGAAGGAGTTTAAAAACAAAAATGTTCCTGATGCCAACGAGGAATATTTCATGTTCCAGATGCTCGTGGGGAGTTTCCCGTTTGATCTGGAACCAGGAACCGATTTTCTGGAAAGGTCTGAAGCCTATCTTCAAAAGGTAATGCGGGAGGCTAAGGTACATTCGTCCTGGGCCGAACCAGATGAAAGCTATGAAAAATCTGTCTTCGCATATTTAAATGATCTGCTTAAGGAAGAAAAGTTCCTCTCCTCATTTTTACCTTTTCAAAAGAAAATTACCGCTTTAGGAGCCTTAAAATCTCTTAGCCAGAGCCTAATTAAAGTCACAGCTCCCGGTATCCCTGATATCTATCAGGGAACTGAACTGTGGGACCTTAGCTATGTCGATCCAGATAACCGAAGACCTGTGGACTATGCTCTTCGGAAGGATTTTCTATCTGAAATAAAGAACTCTTCCAAGGAAAGGCTAAAAGAGGAACTCAAGCAACTAAAACTGCATTTTAACTCTGGGAAAATCAAAATGTATTGCCTTCATAAGGTTCTTGAACAAAGAAGGGAATATCCAGAAGTTTTTGAAGAAGGAGATTACATTCCTATAGAGGTACGGGAACCATTTAAGGATTGTATAGTCGCTTTTGCACGTAAGAAGGAAAATAACTATTTTCTAGCGGTGGTGCCTGTGCTGGTGACGCAGATATTTGAGGAAAATATGAAACTTAAAGAAGGAGTAGAGATGGAACCGGTATTTGAATTTTCAAAGGGATTTCCTAAAAAATGGGAAAATGTATACACTGAGACAGCCTTAAATACCGAAAAAAGCTGGACGGTTAAGCAGCTTTTTGGAGATTTCCCGGTGGCTCTTTTAAAAAATATTTAAATTTATGAAGATCGAAAGAAGCAGCGGAATCCTTTTGCACATCACTTCTTTACCCGGTCCTTATGGAATAGGAGATCTAGGACCTGCAGCTCATGATTTCCTGGAATTTCTGGAATCTTCAGGATATACTTATTGGCAGTTGCTACCGCTCAATCCTACAGATAAAATTTATAATCATTCTCCTTACAGCACGCATTCAGCTTTCGCCGGAAACCCACTTTTGATCAGTCCCGAGTTGCTGGAACAGGATGGTTATGTTGATTTGAGTAGCGTTAAACCCCCCGGGGGACTTAAAGACGATAAGGTTGTTTTTGATGCCGTTGAACATTTTAAAGTGGAAGTTCTAGAGCTGGCCTGGAAAAATTTCAAAAGAAAAAGGACCACTCCTGCTGAATATCAGGAGTTCACCACTCAACATGCTCACTGGCTGGATGATTACTGTCTTTATCTTGCTCTAAGGTACAAATACAATGATATTAACTGGGTAGAATGGCCTAAAGATCTTAAAGAGCGAGATTCAGGAGCTCTTAAAAAGGCAGCGAAAGAACTTGAAGAAACCATCGACAAGGAAAAGTTTATTCAATTCCTATTCTTTTCACAATGGGCAAAACTCATTAAAGAAGCCCATCAAAGAAATATAAGATTTTTTGGAGATGTTCCTTTTTACATTAACCACGACAGTGTGGATTGCTGGGTAAATCCTCAACTTTTCAAAATGGATGAAGAAGAGATGCCTACTCATGTTTCTGGGGTGCCACCAGATCTATTCAGCAAGACGGGGCAGCTGTGGGGAACACCGGTATACGACTGGAAGGAACTGAAGAATCAACGTTATGAATGGTGGATCTCCCGCCTTAAGCAAAACCTTTTGTTGTTCGATGTGGTACGGCTCGATCACTTCAGAGCTTTTTCGGCATATTGGGAAGTTCCCGCTTCAGAAAAAACAGCTATTCACGGGAAATGGGAAAATACCCCCGGCGTTGATTTTTTCAATACTCTAAAATTAGAAATTCCTGAAATGCCTTTTATTGCTGAAGATCTTGGTTCTTTAGACCAACCGGTATATGACCTGCTGGAAAGGTTTAATTTTCCAAGGATGAAAGTGCTCCAATTTGCTTTTGGAGATCACTTTAGGGAGAATCCATACCTGCCTTTCAACCATTTACCCAATGACGTGGTGTATACCGGAACTCATGATAACAATACCAGCATTGGTTGGTATAAGAATGCAGAAAAAGAGGAAAAAGAACACCTCAAAAAGTATATAGGACAACACATTACGGTAAGTAATGTACACCGGTTACTGCACAGGCTGGCACTGCAATCTGTCGCTAAACTCGCCATAGTTCCATTACAGGATGTGGTAGGGCTGGGAGAGGAAGCCATCATGAACATTCCCGGCAGTACAGAGGGAAACTGGACCTGGCGAGTAAAGAAACAGGAAATGCCAGATGAAGTCCAACAGGAGGAACTAGCCAACCTGAATGAACTATTTGGCCGATTTTCTACGGTAAAAAAGAGCTAAAAAAAAAGGCTTTTTTCAAAGCCTTTTTTTTTTAGAGGTTATGCAGAAAATTTTCTGCAGGCATCAGCACATTCCCTGCAGGCTTCCGCACATTTTTTACAGTGGTCTGCTTCATGTTTTTCACATTCTGCTGCACATTCTTCACAAATTTTGATGCAGTAATCCACCAGACCCTGTATATCATTATACTTGGTTTCCATGATATTGGCGGTAGCGGCGCACACATAGGAACAAGCACGGTCAAGCCTGATACATGGTACCATTTTCTTCACATCTGGTTCATCGAGGCAGGCATCTGCACACCAGTTACAATGATGGATACAATTACTTAGCGCTCTTAACATTTCCTGATTTTTCATTTTTCACAATTTTTTGGTTAAACATCTTTCCACTTAAGTTAAGAAAATGAAGTGTATAATCCTGTAAATTGCTGTTAAACAAGACGAAAGGGGTATTAAAATGCAGGTAACGCCTCTAAAAATCCTTTTTGCGTACAATTCTGGCAATATTCAAAAGGGGTAAAGTTACCCATAATACCAGCATAGAAACAGAAGTCAAAGTTCCTAAAGATGTCCCAAAGAATTGCTTGAATACAGCGCCTGTATAACCTAATAAAGCCGAAATGTCCAATTTAAGGAGGATCAGGATTCGTGAAAGATCAATAGGATTGAGCATGGTCATAATCAGTGAAAATTTATCGAGAGGATATTCCTGGAAATAGACCAGAGAAAGTAGAAAAATCCCATCATAAACCACGGCCAGAACCAACCACAAAAGAATGGCATATCCAAATCCCTTTATTTTGTTTTCATTAGACAGTGCAATATTAAAAGCAAGACCAGAAAAAATAAGAGTGAGGAAAACGCCAGTGATCAATAACATGGTAAAATCCCAGATCACCGCCGACTGAAATAATCCATAGACAATAAACGGAATTCCTAATCCTAATACCAGACTAAGAGATAGAGAAATAGCCACTCCAAAGTATTGTCCGAGAAAGATTGAAGTTCTTTTGACAGGTTGGGCCAAAAGAAGTTCAGTAAACTCCCTGGAGTTATAAAAGTACATGACCCCGAAAATGGTACCTATTAAGGGAACCAGAATGATGATTACATTCATAAGGGTGATCACTGCATTTGAAAGATCATTGTTTAGAAATAACAGAACAATTCCCAGAAGCAGGTAGAATAGAAAATAGATGTAACTCCAGCTGCTTCGTGTAAGGTCAAAAAAGCTATACTTCAATATTTTAAACATGTTCTCCAGATAATAAGGTTGCTATGGCGTGTTCAAAATCACGCTGATTTGTTTTTGCTTTTAATTCTTCTACCGAGCCATTGAAATAGATCTTTCCTTCCCAGAGGAATACAATCCTGTCGGATACACTCTCAACAAATTCGATGATATGTGAAGTGATAAGAATGGTTTTTCCCTTAGCTTTCTCTCTGTGAAGGAGTTCCTTCAACTTTAAGATCGATACCGGGTCCAGACCAGTAGTTGGTTCATCCAGAATGACCAGGGGGCTGTCAAACATGAAAGTAAGGACCAGATTTACCTTTTGTTTCATTCCTCCTGAAAGGTTAGTTAGCTTTTTATCTATAAACTTGTCTACCCCAAAAAACTCGATCAACTCCTTCTCACGCCTTGCTTCTCCTCTAAGATCTTTGATCATTCTGAGCAGCTCAATCACTGTAAGATTTCCCGGGAAATTAGCAATTTGAGGGAGGTAATCAATTTCTTTCCTGTACTGCCAATTGTTTTTCAGAGGCTTGCCATTAATATGTATGCTTCCCGTTTCCGGAACAACCATACCGAGAATACTTTTTATTAGTGTAGTCTTTCCCGATCCATTGGGTCCTAAAACAGCGATAATTCCATGATTATCAATGTGGAGTTCCAAACCGTCCAGGACAGTATGTTTACCAAATTTTTTATGTAGGTTTTGTATACTTACCATTTTATCTTCTTCATTTGAGGGTTTTCGTCTATTAGTTCTTTTGGTGTAAAAATAGGGGATACTTTTTCTGAAAAGTCCAGCAGGCCAATGAAGAGACTTCTAAGCAGCACAATGGCTTCCGGAGTTCGATTTACCAGATAGGAAAACAATTTTACCGGCCGGTAAGCAACATCTCCTATTCCGTCTTTATTCAGGTCATAACCACTGTATTCACTCCAGTAATTCCTGTCAAATTCATTTTCATTGATTCGGCCGGTATAGGCAACATCAAAAGAATTATATAGAAAATTGTTACGAGTGAAAATATTTTGATAACAGGCACCATGTACCTTTACCCCATAACCGTTGTTGATAAAATCATTTTCAGTATACTGGATTCGATTTGTTCCATCAGCGTTAATAGCAATAGTATTTTTTTCGAAAATGTTATGCTTAAGTTCAGCATCACTGATTTCTTTAAGCAGCAAGCCGAAAGAAGCATTGCCCCAACTTTTTTTGAATACATTCCTATACATTTTGATGTGTTTGGAGAACATGACAGCTACTCCGGCCCCGTTGCTCTCAAAAACATTATCAAGGTATTCATTATGATCAGAAAACATAAAATGGAGACCATAACGCAAGTTATCGCTGCACACATTATTGGAAATGATACTTTTCCCTGCAAATTCGAGGTAAATTCCGTCTCGCATTCCCGAGACGACATTATTGCTGATTTTTACTTCGTTTGAATGCCACAAGTGAATTCCATTTCCAGAGTTGTCTTGTCGAACAGACTTGCTTTTAATTCTGTTTCCGGTTACACTTCCTCCATTCGATTTCTCAAGGAGAATTCCGAAGAAGACATTTTCCAGTTTGTTGTTCCTGATCGTAAAATTTTTGGAATGTGCCATTAAAATAGCAGCATATTCACTGGTATGACTAGTGCCGATGTTCTTTATATGTAGACCTTCTATAGTAAAGTTATTTGCTTGTATACTAAAAGCCGTACCTTTCTTTTGGGCATCGATCACCGGGTAGTTTTCACCAGTGATGCGAATTGATTTGTTAATGATTTTTATATCGTGCTCCTTGTAGGTCCCGCTTTTTATTCTAATGATATCTCCATCCTGTGCCAAATCCACAGCAGCCTGGATCGAAGTAACCTCACAAGTGTGGCACACTTCGATTTCCCGGGCCTGTGTGGAAATAACACTTAGAATAAAAAGAAGAAACATCCATCTTCCCATTTTTCTTTTATTTATTAGTTACTGATTTTTCGCTTTCAAAATGCGTCTTGAGTTCATTCCAGGTAAACACCCCGTCCTGTTTAGCAGCAGATTTTATGGCTGCCAAATTTGCCCCCATCGGACTGTTAATACTATCATTGATAATGAATTGGGCATCACTGACTGGTATCATTGTTCCTGGCTGGGAAAAATCGGAAACTAGCTTTATGGCCATTTCTGTCTCATTTCGCTTGAGATCATTTACCATGCATTCTATCGCATCATATTTGAACTGTTTGCCTTTGGTACTAACTGCCTGTGCAGCATGTGCCCGACTCACAACTGTCATATTGCAGAAATGACAAGCATCCTCTCCATATTTAATTGTTTCTGGTTCTGTACTACAGGACACCATTCCTGCGAACATTAGCAGAGAAAACATTATACTTTTCTTTTTCATGATGATATTTTTTAGGATTTCTGTTCTTTTCTTCCGGTAAAAAAAGCGATCAACGTCAAGAACATACCCAGGAATAATAGATATGCTCCTGTTCTAGGATAAGATTTTGCCTCGAAATTAAGAATTTGATCTGTACCCCACAGTGGCGGCTTGTAATTTAAAGGATTCCCTTCTTCATCTGTTAATTTTATAATGGCATTGGGGTCGAGATCTGTTCCATAATCCAGCAGCCAGCTATTAAAATCATACATGCCCAATAAGCCGAGTATGGTCATGAGAACGAACCATGCTAAAAACCAGTTTGGCCCAATAATTTTAAATAACCCCAGAACACCAAAAAGAACACCAAGAGCAGCCATTCCGCCAATCACTATAGGAAAAACCTGGAATTCCCACATTTCTTTAGGTTTGGGGATCTTTTTCATCCCTATGTATTTATTGACCCCATCAATATTTTGAATATCAAACTCTTCTTCTCCTTCAATTCCAGAAATGTAGATGTTCATACCCAAAGGATCTGGATATTGAGGAGCACCAAGCTGAATATTCCATAATGGAAAGACGAACAGGCCTAATAGTAGGAGAGAACCTATTATCATTAAAATACTTGACTTTTTCATTATATGTTGTTTTTTTTAGATAAGAAAGCGGGACGGAAACCCGGCCCGCTTTCGGTAAATGAAAAGCAATTTTTAACTAATTAAACCATTTATGACTCTCCATCTAAAGACCATTTCAACTCAACATTTGAATTAGCCGGGGATACCCTAACATATCCTTGCATCTCCTGGTGAAGAGCAGAACAGAAATCGGTACAGTACAATGGCCATACTCCTTCTTTTTTAGGCTCCCATAATAGTGTTTTGGTACCACCAGGCATTACCAGTAATTCTGCGGTGTTTGCACCTATCATGGCAAAACCGTGAGGTACGTCGAAGTCCTGCTCCAGGTTGGTAACGTGGAAATAGACCTTATCACCAACTTTAATACCTTCAATGTTATCAGGTGCGAAGTGGCTTCTCACCATAGACATATAGACATGAACATTGTTTCCATCACGCTCCACACGTGTTTCAGATTCATTCTTAACGGCATAGGGGTGCTCGTTTTCATCTAACCGGTAGATTTTCTTTGAATTACCTTTCACAAGATCGGCAGGAATACCAGCCGCATAGTGTGGCTCACCAATAGTGGGGAAGTCCAGGAGTAATTCCATTTTCTCCCCTGATATGTCATAAAGCTGAGCGGAATGGTTCATTTCAGGTCCAGTAGGCAAATAACGGTCTTTTGTGATTTTGTTCATTGCCACCAGGTATTTTCCGAATGGTTGTTGAGAGTTTCCTCCAGGGATCATAAGGTGACCTACTGAGTAATAGGTAGGTTTTCTATCCAAAATTTCCCATGTTCCCAGTTTCCATTTTACCACTTCCGAAGAGATGAAGAAGGTAGTATACGCATTTCCTTTTCCGTCGAATTCAGTGTGAAGAGGTCCTAAACCAGGCTCTTCTACTATTCCTGCAAGTACTGCGTCATAATTCAAGATAGGGATTCCATATACATCTCCATCAAAATTCTTTTCTTCGATAGCCTTCAGCATTTTCGAGAAGGAGTGAACGGTTACCTGGGCAGCAAGTTTTCCACTACCTAC
>CAZVKA010000002.1:0-77756 GCA_964627595.1 uncultured Flavobacteriaceae bacterium
TCTAAGTTTTTATGGATCTGTACGATCCGGTAGTTTGGGGTCGAAATATAAAAAGAATTTTTGTGGATCTGGTATTTCTTGTTCACAGAAAGTAGTTCTGCAAAACCTGCAGCTCTTTCCGCAGATTTAAACCCATGAACCACCACAAGTATCTTCGAGGAATCATAGACATCAAGGGAAGCATTGAGGTGGGAATAATCGAGTTCTAAAAAGATCTCTTCCAGCCTGCTTCGGAAGGTTTCAGCATCTGCACGCATAGTTTGCTCAAAAGGAAATACCAGTTTATAGGAAGTCGATAAGGAATCTACCACAAATTCAGCAGCAGGTAAGGCAGGTAAAGCTGTGTTCAACAGCTCCTGTGCTTTTTTTCCTTCTACAGACTGCGGATAATTCAATGCGACAAAATTTAAATTTTCCCGATAATTTTGAAGTCCGTTCAAACGTCCCTCTGCCATGGCTTTTAAAAGTTCCAGTTTAGGGACAATTTCATCACCCGTGAACTTTTCAACCAGCTCATTGCTTTTATCGATCACCTCCACGTATTGCTGCTCTTCATAGAGTTTATAGACCTGCTCATATAAGACCGTGGGATTATTCTCTTCCCTAAGAAGACTGCCGGGGTTTTTGAGGATCGCTGCATATCGCGACTCAGGGAATTGATTGATAATATCGTTTTTGAGAGATTCTGCCCGCACGTTATCTCCCAACTCTGTATATATTTTATATAAATTGTACTTGGCCGGCACCAAAAGACGTTCTTCGGGATCGTTCTGAAGAACCAGCTCCAGTCTCTCTGCGGCCAGTTCATTTTCCTGGAATTTCTCCCTGTAAATAAGCCCTAACTGGTAATTGGCAAAATTCCGATCTGCGACAAGGCTGTCCAGCACTGCAGGTTCTTGTGGAATTCTGGAAATATAGGTCTGCGGGTCGAACCGGGGATCATCTTCCTGTAGTCCCTCTATAGAGGCATTGTTATTTCCTGCCGCCAGGCGTGTCCCTCTTCCGGTCCTCCAATTATCCTGGAGGTTCCTGTCTCCCCAAATCCTGGAAAATTCCTGTTTCCCATAGGCAACTGTGGTAGGATTATAAAAATAGAAATTCGAACCGGGTGTTGGCATCCCTGGCATTCCGGTTCTTTTCTTTTCAAAGTAATTCCCGGCAACATTCTCCTCTTCTACGTTTTCCGGCTGTTGAATCGAACTCTTCTTTAGATCCTGTGTATAGGAAGTAAAATATTGCAGTTGTTCTTCTTCAGAAAGAGAGGCAAGGTGCAGAATACTGTCAGTTGACCGCACCATATTCTCATAATAAATTACGTCATTGAGATTGTCCCGTTTTTTCTTGATGAGCCTGTATTCCCGGGTATTTTGCGCAAGTTTTTGCAGGGTACTGTCATAATATGCACCGGCAGTCTCAAAATTAGCCGCATCAAAATTGATATTGCCCAGGGTCTCGTAGTCCAGGGACTGCAGATAAAGATCTGAAGAAGGAGATCGCAACGACTTGTTATAATAATCTACGGCAAGGTTCACCGAATCCAGGTGATAGTGAAAATCGGCCAGCTCAAAATAGATCCTATCCAGGTAAGGCCTGTTCTCCCTGTTCTCTGCCAACCCGGAGAGATACTCCAGTACCTCAGCCTTTTCTCCAGGACCAATCTCCCTGTTTCTAACCTGTGCGATCTGGGCATTCACCCGATATATGCGTGGTGTTTTCCTGTTAAGATCCACCACCTCTCGGTAAGCATAATTCGCACTATCATTTTTACCGAGATTATCATACAACTGCCCGGTTATGTACCAGTACCTACCCTTTTCACCGTTGTTATCTGAAAGCTGCGCCGCTTTTTTGATCCATCCCACAGCACTGTCATTTGCCCTAATGTTCATATAGGCCTGTGCTAACGTCGCCGAAGCATTTGTCCTGTCCTCCTTCTCAAGCCTCTCATCTTTAAGGATCTTTTTTAGGTTCTTGATCGCCAGTTCATCAAACTCCAGTCGCATATTCGCCTTTTCCCGCCATATTTTCGCTTCATTAATGGTGTTGCTCAGGGGGTATTTGTGCAGAATATAATTAAAGGCTTCAAGTGCCGGAACAAAACGCTGATCATAATAACGTGCCTTCCCCAGTAGAAGGTAGGCCTCATCTATCTGCGGATTTCTTTCCCGCCCTTCAATGAGCATGGAATGTCGTTGTATGGCCTTTACGGCCTTTTCTTCGGCCACGGCAAAATTAGGATTGCTGTTGCTCCCGGGCGCCATTACCTCATCAGAAACCTGCAGCCGCTCCACCGGCAAGATCGTCCAATAATTGTCTTGATAAGTTTGAGCAAGTTCTTCTTTTCCAAGTTCGAGCGCAAGATTGCCATTATACAAGGTATTGTACTCTGCAGTTACGGCATGCCAGTTACGGTTCAGGAAAGTGTTTTTCTTTCTTGAACAGCCTACGATACCCGCCAACAGCAGCAGGAATAAAAACCCTTTTAAAAATGTTCTCAAACTATACCCCTATCTTATTAGAAATAACTGAGATACCTCTAATTTATTATTGTAGAAAGTAAAAATAGGGAAATTTTCTCAGCCTGAACCCATTTACAAAATGTTGTAAAGGACTCAGCATTTTGGAAAAAAACAGCTAAAATATCCGAAAAGAAACAGGAAGATGAACAGAAACATCTACTTGCGATCCATTTTGCATACCGGGCTTAAACTTTTTAAGTGACAGCAGGACCTCACGCAGGTGCTGATTCAGCTCCTCAGGCCCCCCTGTTACACTCACCACTTCTATATGACCTTCTTGATTTATAATGAAATTGGCTTCTAATTTCCCAGCTCCTTTCCCAAGCAATTTAGTTGCTAACTTCATATTAAAACGGTAATTAACAAAATCATTAATATTCATAGAGGTGCAATCCCTCTGTTTTTTGGAATCCCATTTTTCCTTACATCTTTTATAAAGAGGCGGCCGTTCAACCTCCTCCAGGGCAATTGCCAAACCTTTGTCCTGATGCTGGGCAAATGTGAAGTTAGAAATTAAAAGAAAGATCATTGAAAATAGATATTTTGCCATAGATGAAAATTTATTGCTCCTGGAATTGATTTAACTGCTCCCCAGCAAAAAACTGTTCCAGTTCCTTTAAGGTGGCTTCTGAAGTTTTTATATCCCTTACCATTTCTCCTTTGTCCAAAACGACTATTCGCCGGCAAACTTCAGTTACATGAATGAGATCATGGCTGGAAATAAGAAAGGTTACCTCCGAATTTAAGGTGATCTCTTTTATAAGGTTCTTCAACCTAATCTGGGTTGTTGGATCAAGATTCGCGAATGGTTCATCGAGGATAACTACTTCAGGATTCCCCAAAAGAGCGGCTACAATACCTACTTTCTTCTGGTTCCCTTTTGAGAGATCCCGAAGGTATTTCCTCCTGCCAAGTATCTCCCCATTAAAGAAGTCTTCAAAATCTTTCAGAAATGTCGCAACATCAGCCTTGTTTTGCCCCCGTAGCTCACCAATGAAATTAAAATATTCTTCAGGCGTGAGATATCCAATAAGAAATGTTTCATCGATAAAGGAAGAAGTGAACGGTTTCCAGGCTTCACTCTGGCTCACTGTAATCTCATTATTAAAAACGCTTCCTGTGGTTGGCTGAATGAGATCAAGCAGCAGGCTGAAAAATGTGGTTTTCCCGGCCCCGTTATTCCCAACGAGTCCAAAACTTTGACCTTTGGGGATTTCCAGGTGCGGGATATTGAGAACACTGGTCCCATTATATACTTTCGAAAGATTGGTAACTGTTATCATACTCCTGCTTTATTCTCCTTTTTGTTTGAAGCCATTGATCATGGCGTACTTACTTTTTATATATGCCTGTTCTACAAAATTCATGATGGAGGCTCTTAAGATCATCCCCAGCAGACCCAGAACCAGTAAGATCAAGGCTCCTGCTTCAAAGCCGAAAAATTTATATGCCACCCAAAAAATAAGAACAGGAACGATCATAAGGGGAAGGGCAACCAACCATTGGGCGGCTCCCGTACCCTGGTAGTTCATGAACGGACTTTTTTCCAGTTCGATCCGCTTTCGGTTAAAGGATCCCGCATATAGTAAAACAGGTACATTCACACCTATATTGTAGACTGCGCAACAAAAGTTGATCGCCAGGATCTTCCAGCCGAAGTAAAGATATGGCGTTGCTAAAATAGTCAGCAAGACCACACTAAAGGTCATTAGACCGGCTTTTGAGGAAAGGTATTTTTTTAATGGGATATTCTGGGCCATCATCATGGAATAATATGAACTGTCCCAGGAGGGTATGAATTGCCCAAAATTGATCATAAAGATCCCGGTCATGAATATTCCCACAAACACAAAAATTGCCGGCATGTTTTGATAGGTTTCCTGCGGATAAAAAATCAATCCATACCCCAACAAGATAAGGGACATGAAAATAAGTGTTCTGGGCCTTTTATTTCTCCAAATGAGTTTCAGATCAAGCTGCAGGAAAGGGGCAATATCTCCAAACTTTCTGGTCCATCCAAAATCACGGGTATTGGCTTCCTGCACTTTTCCCCGCAAAGATTCATCAAGATAAAACCTGTTTTCCAGCACCTTTCGGTTCCATAAATAAATACCTGCCAAAAGGATTACCGGCACCACCGCGAGAAACGGATAGAGCACCACATGAACAAGTGCAGCAGCAAAAGCTTCAGAAACACTTACAATTTCAAAGTAATCCAGCAACACCAAAGCGGCTGCTCCAATAACATATGGCAGCAGTGATCTAAGGTTGTCGGCAAATTTCTTTTTAAGAAGAAAGTTAGCATAGTTGACACAAAGGTCCAGTGAGAAAACAGCGATCATCCATCCGGTCACAGACCCTGCCGATATTTCAGATTTGTACATGGTAAAAATTCCGAAGGGAATGATCACCAGAAGAGGTAAAAAATTAAAGAAAGAGAACAAGGATTTCACCAGCACATAATCCACCACCTTTCTTTTAGGAATCGGGGTTACTAATAACGGTTGTATGCTGATCACCGGCAGCGTTTGCATCATGAACCTCACTACCAGTTCCAGTAAAAACCATGATAGCAGGAACTGGTTGACCATGAGCAAAGGCTCTTCTTTGGGATAGAATTCTTTCATCAAAGGATAGAGCCCCAGGCCTAACATTAAAAAAAGCAGGGAGAAATACAGGGCAAGAAATCCCATTAAAATTTTAAGCCCCAGGCTTTTTCCAAAGCTGGAGGAACGAACGAATGCCTTCCACTGCAGGCTTATAAAATATTTGAACATGCTCCTGGTTTGTTTACAAGTATGGAAATTTACACTTTTGTTACAAAATTTAAGTATGAGACTTTGTACTTTTACGCCTAAAGAATTAAAAAATGAGCAAGTTTTTTC
The DNA here is from genome assembly GCA_964627595.1 of uncultured Flavobacteriaceae bacterium. GTDB lineage: Bacteria > Bacteroidota > Bacteroidia > Flavobacteriales > Flavobacteriaceae > Salinimicrobium. The sequence goes on from CAZVKA010000002.1 coordinate 5,405, forward strand.
CTCTAAAAATTAAAGACGTAATTAGAGAAACTTCACAGGCGGTAAGCCTCGAATTTGAAATACCCGAAAATCTAAGACCGGAATTCACTTTCAAAGCCGGACAATATATCACCATAAAAACCGAGGTTGACGGAAAAGAGATACGCCGAGCATATTCACTTTGCACTCCTCCTACAGACGAGACTTTTAAGGTTACGGTAAAAGAGGTGCAAGACGGAACTTTTTCGGTTATCGCCAATAACAAGCTGAAACCGGGAGATGTACTGGAAGTGCACCCGCCCGAAGGTAAATTCATCTTTGAACCTTTTAACGATACCCATCCTCATACCTATGCAGCCTTTGCTGCAGGTAGTGGGATCACCCCCGTGCTTTCCATTCTTAAAACGGCCTTAGAGCAGGAAAAATACAGCCGCTTTGTACTGGTCTACGGAAATAAAACTCCTGATGACACCATTTTTTTCAAGGAACTCCTCGAAATGCAAATGGAACATCCCGACAGGCTGTTCGTAGAATTTGTTTACAGTCAAACCAACGAAGAAGATTCGCATTACGGAAGGATCGATGAAAGTACGGTGAATTACGTATTAAAAAACAGATTTCAGGATACTACTTTTACCCGCTTCTATTTATGCGGCCCTGAAGGAATGATCAACCACGTTACAGATATACTCCTCAAAAACAATATTGAAAAGGAAAAGATCCTTTTCGAGCTTTTCAATACAGATGTCAAGGGAGAAGTAAAGTCAGACCTTGAAGGAGCAACAGAGCTTACTATAACTGTAGATGACGAAGTGACTACCTTTACCATGGAAAAGAATGCCACTGTTTTGGAGGCGGCTTTAGATCATGGCATAGATGTGCCCTACTCCTGCCAGGGGGGTATTTGCAGCAGCTGTGTGGCACGTATTACAGAGGGTAAAGCTGAAATGGAGAAAAATTCCATTCTTGTAGACAGCGAGATCGACGAAGGGCTCATCCTTACCTGTCAGGCGCATCCGCTAACCCCTACTCTCAAGGTCGATTACGACGATGTATAGGTGCTGAAAAAGTAAAAATTTCAGCTTTTTAGTAAAAGAGCTATTGATAAAAATCACTTTATGGCTATTCAATAAATAGTATATTTATACTAAATAGCTGTAAATGAGATATTTAAATGCATATGGATGGAGATCTGTGATCTTGCTGTATGTTATTGTCGCCGTGTTGCGGATAACCTATACGATCAATGGAGGCTATGACCTGGATGCTGAAGAAGCACAGTACTGGCTTTGGTCAAAACACCCTGACTGGTCTTACTATTCCAAGCCTCCGTTGATAGCTTATTTTAATGGCATTAGCACTCACCTATTGGGCAGCTTTTCGTGGGCTGTAAGGTTAAACGCCATCCTGCTGGGAAGCTTCCTTGGGTTAGGGGCGTATTATGTTACCAGGAAAATATACCACCATACTAAACTGGCATTCTTGGTTTCAGCGGGATTATTGCTTTTACCGGCTTACCACTACGTTTCCCTCTTTTTTACTACAGATGTACTTGCGGTAATTGGCTGGTTATTCACCACTTATTTTTTCTGGACCGCTATAACTAAAGGAAAGACCAAATATTGGATTTTTGCAGGTTTAAGTATGGGATTGGGCCTCCTGGGAAAATATACCCTGTTGTACTTTTTACCCTTCTCTGTTTTGTACCTCTTATTGACAAACAGGAAACTGCTCCTGCAAAAAGGGTATTACATGTTTGTCTGTACAGGTCTTATCTTGTTTTTACCGGTAATTATATGGAATTTGAATCATGGAATGACGGGAGCTTTGCATGTAGCACATCTCGCAGGGGCAGGAAAGGAATTCCCTGGTTGGACCAAGGTGCTTACTTACCAGTCTGAATTCATTGGGGGGCAACTGCTGCTCAACTTTCCGCTTTTATGTCTCTTGTTCTTCTGGAAGAGATATGAGGTGGGAAGTTACCTGAAAGGGGATTTCGAAAAATATGTAATCTCTTCGGTATTGTTTGTCATCCTGACTTTCTTTGCTGTTGCCTTCTTTAAAAGGATAAGGATCAACTGGCTTTTATTCTCCTACTTCCCTCTTTACATTGTTCTTTTGAGGGCAATTTTTAAATCACGGTTGATCTATAGAGTTAAAACCTACCTCGCTATAAGTTCACTCTTGCTGGCGGGATTGCTATTACAGCCTTTTTTTGAAGCCTATGGGTTTAGAGGTGCCCGTATGGTGCCCGTAAAAATGGATCCCTTTACCAAGCTTATGGGCTGGCAGCGACTAGGTTTATTTTTGGATAGAGAAGTCCGCGACAAGGCCTCGGGAAAAGAAATGGTCATACTATCAGACAAATATCAAATAGCGGCTCAAATGTCCTTTTACACTCCCGGACAACCGGAATCTTATTGCCTTCCCATCAATGAAAGAAGAATGAATCAATATGATGTTTGGGGAATTCCAGAAGATCTTGATCTGGATCGCAAACAGGTAGTTCTTGTAAAAACGAATCCGTTGGAAGAAAATGAAAGACAACTTGAATTGATCCCCCTGGAAACCGTGCTCTACAGAACCGAATTTCCTATATTTTACAAGGGGAAGAAGGTAAGGACCTTTTACATATACCTATTGGATGATATGCCTGGAAATCAACTGGAGGCAGGAATTTTTGAGCAGTATTAAATCCTTTAGACAAGTAAGATCTTGATCTTCTCTATCACTTTTTCCGGAGCAATACTGCGCATCGCATTTTCATATCCCGCAGGAATATCTTTTCCATAGACAGAGGTGGGAATGGCAGGATATTGGTGAAGATCGGGCAGTAAAGAGTTTTCTTCCGGTTGTTTGAAGGGCTTGAATCCTGTGTAGGGATGTGTGAGACCCCAAAGGGTAATCACAGGAATTCCAAAATTGGCTGCCAGATGTCCGTTCCCGCTGTCCATGGAAAGCATGGCATCCAGGTTGGAAATAAGACCGAGTTCTTCTTCAAAGGAGATCTTCCCCGCTATACTTACCACATTGGTCAATTCTTTTTCCCAGCTATTGAGGATCTCCGTTTCTGCCGCTCCTCCTCCAAATAGAAAGATCTTAAGGTTTGTCTCTTTTGTCAGCTCCAGTATGACCTCTTTCATTAGGTCCTGTGGATACATTTTTCCTTCATGTTGGGCAAAAGGAGCAATTCCCAGCCACTTTTTTGGCTCCTGCCCTACTATGGCCTTGACATTCTCCGATAATTTGCGCTTGTGCAGAAGGGTTCCCTCTTTTAGATCAAGAGGAAAACCTAATTCAGCAAAGACATCTGCATATCGCTGGTGGGTGGATTTAAGCCTTTTAAATATTTTATGGTCTTTTCGAGTTAGCGCCCTTTTCTCCTTTCGTCCTTTATCTATCTGCTTCACAGGAATACCTTGAATCTGGAAAAAAACTTTCAGAATGTTAGACCTAAGTACATTGTGAAGATCGGCCACCGCTTCAATCCCCAGGTCCTGCAACTCCCTGGAAAGTCGCTTAAGGCCAGGCACACCTTTATGCCTTCCGTGGATATCAGCCTCAAAAACACTAACATTTTTCAGGTTAGAAAAAAGAGGTGCTAAAAATGCTTTGGTAAGAAAGGTAATTTTTAGTTCAGGGTATTCTTCGCTCAGTCTTTTGATTACCGGCACCGTCATCGCCACGTCACCCATTGCAGAAAGGCGAATTACCAGAATGTGAGAAGGACGTGCCATGAAAAATTATAAGAAGTTAAACTATTTTTTAGTTCCCCTCAAAACCGGATTGAGCTCCTCGTCATTGTACATTTTCATTTGCTTGTACACCTTCATATATTTATCCCCATTTTCAATATCCCTTAGCAATTGGTCAATCGCGGTAGAAAGATCTACTCTTTGCTCCAGCAGAACATCAAGTTTAGCACGACAGCTCATTCTATGTTCCTCGCTGGCGTCTTCACGACCGGCTTCCTCTTCCATGTGATAGATCTTCAGCGCAAGGATAGACAACCTGTCTATGGCCCAGGCCGGACTCTCAGAGTTGATCGTAGCATTTTCCTTTGGCTGTACATCCTTGTACTTATTGAGGAAATAACTGTCAATATACTCTACCATATCTGTACGATCCTGATTGGAAGCATCTATTTGACGTTTTAGTTTAAGGGCGGCACCAGGATCTATGTTCGGATCACGAATAATATCTTCATAATGCCATTGCACAGTATCGATCCAGCACTTTCTGAACAACAAATGTTCAATCAACTGGTCTTTTTCATTATATGGATTAGAAAATTCCTGCCCTACGGTATTAATGATATGATATTTTTCAATTACCTCCTGAAAGATCTTGTTAGCCTTATCTGAAAACATATTAGTATATTTTAATGTTATTGGGAATAATTTCTGAAGATAGACTTCAGTATTTTCCGTTTGCAAAGGTATTAGATTTTTGCAGTTTACGGGTGGTTTTAAAAGTTTTCAAGTTCCGAAGAAAAGATTTTTTAAAAGAATATTAGCAGTGATACCGGAAGCAGAAGCACCACCCAAAGCAGGATTTCCCTGAACCATTTATCATCTGAAATTTGAAAATAATTGGTAACGATTATAGCCAGGGGCGCAAAAAAGAAGATCAATTCACTGCTGTTCTTGGTAGGCGCAAAAAAGGCGACTACCAGTGATAATAGTGTGAAAAGCAGAATTATGAAAAGGGAGGTTTTATTCGCAGCGCTGGCTTTTTGAATAACTCCTAAATAAAAAAATCCGGCCCAGAGGCTTAGGGCGAGTAAGAGTGCAAGGGGAATAAGGATAACCGGTTCCCTGTAAATTGTAAAGTCAAAATGGCTCGATGCAAACCAGTCAGAAAATGTGTAAAAAGTATCGGTTAATAGTAAATCTATTGAGGTCACAATAGAGAATAAGGTGATCAAAGCAACCAAAGGAATTAACCAGTTCTTGAACCTGTAGCCTTCATGTACTAAAATGCCGAAGTAAAGCAGGAAAAGGAATAATATGCTCCAAAAGTAAAAAATTGAGGCAATACCTATCCAAAGGGTGGCATCAAAGATCTTTTTTACGGATTCCCGTTGAGATCTTAAGCTTACTATTCGTCTTAAAGCCAGTAAGACCAGGAAATTAGCGACAATAGCAGCATCATTAGCCAGGGCGGTAAGGAACATTCCCGAAAAAGCAGCAAATAACACCGTTTTATAAGCGTTACGGCTGGTTAGTTCATTTCTTTTGGAAACAAAATTCAGGATGAAAACACTCATTAAAAATACGAGCAGGATACCTGTTTTTTGAAGAATAAGGAGGAAATCTGCTTTGAAAAGTTCACTGCTGTTGGCAAACAGGAAAAAAACCAGCATGTAAAGGGCCACAAAGACAAAACTGATAGGCCTTGATTTGCTAAAAAAGCTTGTTAACATTCTGGTTTTTTATATTTTTGTGGTTCTAAAGATAATTACTATGAAGGATATTTTTGAAGGGATACAGTCGTTTTTTGAAGATTTCGCCTTTGCTCCGTTAGATTACATGCGCAACCTGGAGTTGGACAGCTGGTTTCTTGCCAATGCTGTAAACTGGCTTTTTATCCTGGTTGGTTTTGCAGCTTTTCTTTACTGGATGAAGCAATTAAAGAATATTAACGACCGTAACGAAGAGAACCGCGATTCTACGGCTCACTCTTTCTTAGGATAGGTCAAAGCCCAGATCCTTTCTAAAATACATCTTATCAAAATGTAGTTTTTCTGCATTATGGTAAGATTTTTTTAGTGCCTGTTCGTAATCCTCGCCAAAGGAGGTAATGGCTAAAACCCTACCCCCACAGGTGGTGATCTTTCCATTTTCCTCGGAAGTTCCCGCGTGAAAAACGATAGAATTCTCCACTTTTTCAAATCCTGTGATCTCCTTGCCTTTTTCATAGGCTTCAGGATAACCGCCGGAAACCAACATAACGGTAGCAGCAGTTTCCTGTCGCACCTCAAGCTGCACTTCGTTCAATTTACCTTCAGCTACCTTTTGGAACACCTCAACAAGATCAGATTCAATCCTTGGTAATACCACTTCAGTTTCGGGGTCTCCCATTCTCACATTGTATTCGATCACGTATGGATCATCACCCACTTTAATGAGACCAATAAATACAAATCCTTTATAGTCTATCTCTTCTTCTTTTAAGCCGTTGATAGTTGGCTTGATGATCCTTTTCTCGATTTTATCCATGAAAGTTTCATCAACGAAAGGAACAGGCGAAATAGCTCCCATCCCACCGGTATTAAGGCCTGTATCGCCTTCTCCAATACGTTTATAATCCTTTGCCGTAGGCAAGGTGATGTAATTTTTACCGTCTGTAAGTACAAAAACACTCAGCTCAATACCATCTAAAAACTCTTCGATCACCACTGTGGAGCTCGCCTCCCCAAATTTCTGGTTGGCCAGCATATTATCAAGTTCGGTTTTCGCTTCTTCGAGATCTTTGAGGATCAAAACCCCTTTTCCGGCAGCCAGTCCGTCAGCCTTTAAAACATAGGGCGGCTGCAGGGTCTCCAGGAATTTCTTCCCCGCTTCCAAGCTCTCTTTGGTGAAACTTTCGTAGGCCGCTGTGGGTATGTTGTGCATCGCCATAAACTCCTTTGCCCGCTCCTTGCTTCCTTCAAGCAGCGCACCTCTCTTGGAAGGTCCAATAACCGCAACATTCTTGAGTTCATCATCTTCAGCAAAAAAATCCTTTATTCCCTGAACCAGAGGATCTTCAGGGCCCACCACCAGCATTCCCACATTTTCACGCAGCACGAAATCTTTAATCGCCTCAAAATCGGTCACTTTTACAGGAACATTTGTTGCTATTTTTGCCGTGCCGGCATTACCCGGAGCAACAAACAACTTATCACATTTTTGACTTTGGGAAATCTTGTATGCAAAGGTATGTTCTCTGCCGCCTGAACCTAAAATGAGGATATTCATATGGAAGTGGTTTTAAATCTTGCGTCAAAAATAATTGTTTGTAAATTGAAGCACCAATTAATTGGCATAAAAAACGATTATCTTTAAGCATTGAACTGGTTTAGCCTCTCCTTACAACTCAATCGTTTTCCCATTAACCGGGCTAAAACTGCCCTAAGGGAAATACAGGCTATCCCCGAAGAGGGATATGAGGCTTATGTGGAAGAAAAAAAGAAGGAGATCGTCTCCTATCATCATCGCAATACGAATTTTTATCGCTCTTTTTTCGAAAATAAAGAGTTCAGCACCTGGGAAGAGGTACCTATTATGACCAAAGAAGACCTGCAGCGCCCTCTGGAAGAGCGGTTCAGCAAAGGTTACAATTCCAAAAATGTTTATGTGGGAAAAACCTCTGGAAGTAGTGGTCATCCGTTCATTTTCGCGAAAGACAGGTTCTGTCATGCCCTATCCTGGGCAGAGTTTAACCACAGGTACAGGTGGTATGGGATCGATCTTGACCGCTCTATACAGGCTCGTTTCTACGGAATTCCACTGGATCGTTTCGGATATTTTAAGGAACGGCTGAAGGATCGTTTTGGCTTTAGGTATCGGTTTCCCATTTTCGACCTCAGCGAGGCCAAAATGGAAGAATTTCTCGGTGATTTTCAGAAGAAAAAATTCGATTACATTAACGGCTATACCAGCTCAATAGTACTTTTTGCCAAGTTCCTTCAGAAGCGGGAAATCATTCTCAAAGACCTGTGTCCGCAACTCAAACTATGTATCGTAACCAGTGAGATGTTCTTTCCTGAAGATAAAAAATTGCTGGAAAATCAATTTGGCGTTCCGGTGGTGAATGAATACGGGGCAAGTGAGCTGGGATTACTGGCTTTTCAAAATCCACAGGACGAATGGGTACTGAACAGTGAGACCATGTACGTTGAAGTGGTTGACGATAAAGGTAAGGTGCTGCCCTACGGAGTTGAAGGACGGATTATAATTACATCATTTTACAACAAAGCACATCCATTCATAAGGTATGATATTGGAGATACCGGCACTCTTTCAGAAAAAAGCACTGCCAAAAAGCCCATTTTGAAAGAACTTTTAGGACGCACCAATGATGTGGCCATCCTGCCCAGCGGAAAAGTCGTACCCGGACTCACCTTCTATTATGTCACCAAAAGTGTCATTGAAAATGACGGGCAGATCAAGGAATTCATTGTACAACAGACAGCACCGGGCTCTTTTCGAATTATATATGTTTCAGAGAACCAATTACAGCCCGATAAAATTGAAAAGATCAAAACTGCCATGGCCGACTATCTCGAGGGGGGACTTGATCTTGAATTCCAGCATAAAAAAACCCTTAATAGAAGTAAAAGAGGAAAATTAAAACAGTTCGAAGTACTATTTTAGAGCGGTTCTTTGTCGGCTTTTCACAAAAAATTGTTCGAAAAGGAAAAGGATCATCCTATAGGTGCTTTTAACTGCCGAAAACTTCAGGACCTTCCTATATACCTTGTAATTATATCCCAGCATCTCCCATTTATTACCAGAAATGGAATGCTTTCTAAGACGGTATTGCGCAAGAGGTTCTTTCATTCCCTTTGCTGCCCCTGCTTTCTTTACTGCCAATAACCACAGGCCCCAATCCTGCCGCTTTCTAATCAAAGGACAATAGATCTTGCCCAGTTTACCAGCATCATAAATGCCGGTCAAATTCCCGATATAATTAGCCTTAAGCAACTTCTTAAAAGGGAGATTTTCAAGGGCTTCTATTTTCTTTCCTTTGCTCCTGCCCTCTTCATCGATTAATTCATAGCTCGCATAGCACACCTCAACCTCCTGGTCTTTCATAAATTCCAGCTGGGTTTGCAGCTTGTGAGGTAACCACAGGTCATCAGCATCCAGGAAAGAAATAAAATCTCCCTTAGATGCCTTTATACCAATATTACGTGCAAATCCCGCTCCCTGGTTGGCAGGTAAGGAATGGAGTTTTATGCGGGAGTCACGGGCCCTGAAATCCTCTACGATCTGTGAAGTTTTATCCTGGGAAGCATCATCAATCACCAGTAACTCCCAGTTCTCAAAAGTCTGTTTTTGAACAGAGGCGATACTTTCAGAAATAAATCCCGCTGCATTATGAGCGGGCATGACAATGGATACTAAAGAGCTTTTGTTCATTAGCAGGTTATTAATGGTTAAGGATCATCCCCCACCATTATAAAAATATCTTTTAAATGTCCAAATAGGGCAGTGGTTCTTATTTCCTAATATGTTTTGAGAAATCCTTGTGTTCACTCCTGTGAAGCTCTTCTTCACTTAAACTTTTAAAATAATCGTAAGTTTTTTGCATGCCCTCACTTCTGGATATCCCGGGTTCCCATCCAAGGATCTCTTTCGCCCTGGTGATATCGGGCTGGCGCTGCATGGGGTCATCCTCAGGTAGGGGTTTATATACGATCTTTTGATCTGTTCCCGTTAGTTTTATGATCTCTTCAGCAAAATCCTTTATGCTGATCTCATTAGGATTTCCAATATTCACCGGATATACATAATCACTCAGCAATAACCTGTAGATACCATCGATCTGGTCATCAACATAACAAAATGAGCGGGTTTGGGAACCATCTCCAAATACAGTGAGATCTTCTCCTCTAAGGGCCTGACCAATGAATGCCGGGATCACCCTTCCATCATTGAGCCTCATTCTAGGGCCATAGGTGTTGAATATCCTCACGATGCGGGTTTCCAGCCCATGGTATCGGTGGTATGCCATGGTAATGGATTCCTGAAAACGTTTAGCTTCATCGTAAACCCCGCGAGGGCCAATGGTGTTTACATTGCCGTAATAATCTTCATTTTGCGGATGCACCAAGGGATCTCCGTACACTTCTGAAGTGGAAGCGATCAAAATTCGTGCGTTCTTCTCTTTAGCAAGGCCTAACAGGTTGTGAGTACCCAGGGAACCTACTTTCAAGGTTTGTATGGGGATCTTGAGATAATCAATAGGGCTGGCGGGAGAGGCAAAGTGTAGTATATAATCAAGTTTGCCTGCTACGTGTACAAATTTGGAAACGTCATGATGATAAAATTCAAAATCCTCATTTTTGAACAGGTGCTCTATGTTTCTTTTATCACCGGTGATTAGGTTGTCCATCCCTATTACTGTATATCCTTCCTCGATGAACTTATCGCATAAATGCGACCCCAGGAAACCGGCAGCTCCTGTAATTAAGATCCTTTTTTTCATTCTGTGCTTTTAACAGCCTGAAATTAATGAATTTTTACAGCTATACAAGCTGCTCTTATTCATCTTGAGGTTCTACTGGGTAATTTAAGAATAATTTAACCGTATTCTCACATAGTTGAATCCTTATTTTCTTTCATAATCAGTAATTTAACAAGTCCAAAAATAAGAGACTATGAAAAACTTATTACCAAACTTTCATGTAAATGTTAGCCCCACCGAGCGAGCGGTTTCTCTTTTGGCTGGTGCCTACTTTTTGTATGATGGCCTCGGAAAAAACAAAAAAAGCATACTCGAATCCATTTTTGCTGGTTACCTCTTGTACAGGGGAGCAACCGGGAATTGTGCAGCTTATACTGCCCTTGGTAAGACTAAACCCGATAATCGCAGCCGCAATGTAAATATCCAGGTACGCCAAATTGTGAATAGACCCAGAAAAGACGTATATGAATTTTGGCGGAATTTTGAAAACCTCCCGTTATTCATGGAGCACCTTGACGGCGTGGATAGCCTTAATGACAGCATAGCTGTTTGGGAGGCTAAAATTCCCGGTGGAATCGGCAAAGTGCGCTGGAAAACTGAAATAGTGAAAGAACGGCCATACGAGATGATTGGATGGCATTCACTACCCGGGTCTTCGATAGAAAGCGCAGGGAAAGTGGAATTCAAAGATGCCTCAGACCATGCAACAGAGGTGCATGTGGTGATCTCCTATCACGCCCCAGGAGGCATTCCTGGAGAAGGTGCGGCAAGGCTGATAAATCCCATTTTTGAGGATATGCTCAGGGAGGATATCATCAACTTCAAGTGGTTTATTGAAAGAAAGATTCCTTTAGTTTAAGCCTGTAACCAACTTTTTAAGACTTTGTTTCCATTCGGGAACGGGAAGCTGGAAAGCCTCTTCAGCTTTATTTTTACTGAGCACGCTATATGCTGGACGGGTAGCTATGGTTTCAAAATCATTGTTTTCAATAAGTTCTGTTTCAGAATCTACATGCTTCAGGATCTCTGCCGCGAAATCATACCATGTGGCTTCTCCACGGTTGCTGTAGTGATAGATGCCATATTTATCGCTTCCGGCAGCCATTAGCTCCAGTACAAATTCAGCAAGATCATATGCATTGGTGGGAGTGCCTTTTTGAGAAGTAGTAATCCTTAGGGTTTCACCCTTTTTTGCCTTTTCCCGTATGGTATTGAAGAAATTATGACCAAAATCCGAATACAACCAGGAAGTCCTGAAAATGAAATATCGATCCATGTGTTTACGAATGTATTCCTCTCCCATAAGCTTTGAGGCGCCATAAACATTTAGGGGCGCGGTCTCGTCATCTTCAGAATATGGTCTACCTTTCTTCCCGTCAAAAACATAGTCGGTTGAAAAATGAATAAGAGTGCATTGATTCTCACAGCAGATCTCGGCCAGGTTTTTCACCGCTTCGGCATTGATCAAATAGGCCATTTCCTGCTCTGTTTCTGCCTGTTCCACTTTGGTGTAGGCTGCACAGTTAATGCAATAGTCAAATTGGTGATTTCTAAAGAAAACGCTTACTACCCCAAATAAGGCAAGGTCCAGTTCTTCGGAAGTAGTATAGGTAAACTCAAATTCCTGATACCTCGAAGATAATTTTTTAATGCATCGCCCTAACTGGCCTGAAGCGCCCGTCACCAATACCTTTTTCATAATCTTAATTTTTCAAAAGTGGGTAGCTGAGTATCTTTTTCAGACAATATAAGCTGATCTTCGGGATATTCCCAATCAATATTCAGCGTTGGATCATTCCAAATCACCCCGGCATCTGCTTCCTTGTGGTAGTACCGGTCACATTTATAAGCAAAAACTGAACTTTCAGAGAGCGTGAGGAAGCCGTGAGCGAAACCGGCAGGAACAAACAGCTGCAGGTTATTTTCGTGGCTTAAAATCACTTTAAATGACTTTTTAAAGGTGGGGGATTCCGTCCTCAGGTCAACTACCACATCCATGATTTCACCCCAAACAGCCCTCACGAGTTTAGCCTGGGCAAATTCTCCTTTTTGAAAGTGAAGACCCCGAAGCACCCCTTTTTTGGAAACCGATTGGTTGTCCTGAACGAAATTGAGATGCAGACCCGTTGTTTCCTCGAACCTTCTTTGATTGAAGCTTTCCATAAAGACACCCCGATGATCCCGAAATACGGTAGGCTTCAGAATAAAACAATCTTTTAACGGTGTATTTTTCAGTTCAAGCATTAAGCAATTTGTAATAAATATTCTCCATAGCCGCTTTTTAGCAAGGGCTGCGCGAGCCGGTGAAGTTGTTCTTTTGAAATATATCCCATTTGGTAAGCGGTTTCTTCAATGGCGCCTATCTTCAACCCTTGGCGTTCCTCTATGACCTGCACAAATTGGGAAGCCTTCATAAGGGAATCAAATGTTCCCGTATCCAGCCAGGCGGTACCTTTATCCAAAATGCTTACCTGTAATTTTTCTTCCTGCAGATACACATTGTTAATATCTGTGATCTCCAGCTCCATTCTTGCAGAAGGTTTGATATTCTTAGCAATTTCCACGACTTCATTGTCATAAAAATAAATACCCGGCACAGCGTAATTAGATTTAGGCGAAGCCGGTTTTTCCTCTATGGATCTCACTTTACCCGAAGCATCAAAATCTACCACACCATATCGTTGCGGATCATGCACATGATAGGCATAGATCATTCCTCCTTGAGGATCATTGTTACTTTGAAGGAGCTTATCGAGTCCAGATCCGTAAAAAATATTATCCCCCAGGATCAACGCCACTTTATCATTTTTGATGAAATCTGCACCTATTACAAAAGCTTCTGCGAGACCTCTTGGCTCTTCCTGCACGGCATATTCAAAACTGCATCCATACCTTTTCCCATCGCCCAGCAATTCTCTGAACAAAGGCAGATCTTTTGGTGTTGAAATGATAAGGATCTCACGTATGCCGGCCATCATTAAAGTGGATAAGGGATAGTAGATCATTGGCTTGTCATATACCGGCATCAACTGTTTGCTGACTGCAAGAGTCAATGGGTGAAGTCGCGTGCCCGAGCCGCCTGCGAGAATAATTCCTTTCATGTTTGATATTTTTCAAGATACCAGGTAACAGTTTTTTCAATACCGCTTTCAAAGTTCTCTCCTGCCTTCCAGCCCAATTCCTTCTCAATTTTAGTAGCATCAATGGCATAGCGCCTGTCATGTCCCGGCCGGTCTACCACGTAAGTTATTAATTCTGAATAACTTTTTCCGTTCTTACGGGGAGACTTTCTATCGAGTAATTCACAGATCTTTTGGGCAATATAAATATTCTCCCTCTCATTGCGACCGCCAATGTTGTAGGTCTCTCCGAATCTGCCATATTCAAGCACCAGTTTGATTCCCTTACAATGATCTATAACAAATAACCAGTCCCGTACATTTTTCCCGTCCCCGTAAATGGGGATAGGTTCCTCCTGTAGCGCAGTCCTAATGATAGTTGGGATCAACTTTTCGTCATGCTGATTGGGACCGTAATTATTAGAGCAGTTAGTCGTCAGCACCGGCAATCCATAAGTATGAAAGTAACTGCGTACCAGGAAATCTGAAGAAGCTTTAGAAGCCGAATATGGACTATTGGGCGCGTATGGGGTTTCTTCGGTAAAAAGACCTTCCTCCCCCAGCGTGCCGTAAACCTCATCTGTAGAAATGTGCAGGAATTTGGCATTTTTGAATTCCTTCTTTACATGGAAAGGTTTTTCCATCCAAAGCTTATAGGAGTTCTGGAGCAGGTTGAAGGTCCCGCCTATGTTGGTTTCCACAAATGCCGAAGGATCCAAAATAGAATTATCCACATGAGATTCTGCAGCGAAATTGATCACAGATTTAAATCGATATTTTTCGAACAATTCCTTCAGCAACACCTTATCGCCAATATCTCCCTGAATGAACGTGTAATTTTGAGCATCGGAAACCTCGATGTTATCAAGGTTTCCGGCATAGGTAAGTTTATCCAAATTGATGATGTGGATATTTTCTTCTGAAATAAACAGGTTGATGTAATTAGAACCAATGAACCCGGCTCCTCCTGTCACCAATATGTACTTCACCTTTTCACTCATTTCTACTGGTTATTAAATATTTGCTCCAGGATCTTCTCAGTAATCAGGTAAGTAGGTTTTACGCCCGTGGTCCCCAATCCGCCCGAAGCGAGGGTACTACCGGTTTCCAAAGGATTATCTGAAGCATAATAGGCATATCTAACCTTGACATCTTTAGTGATATTCCCTCTCAATTGTGCAGCCGCCTGAATGGCTTTTTGATAATGAACACCTTCCATTTCAAGTCCTACCACATTCCAGGTAGATTCGTGAAAAAATTTCAGGATATCTTTATTTTGCAGGGAGGTTCCAAGTACAGTGATCATAGAGCCTTCAGAAACCTTGATTCCGTTCCCTTCCAGGTCTTTTTTGGTCAATTCGTTTTTAAAAGGATAATTATCTGCCGTACCTTCAAAAAGGTGCGCAGAAGGGATCATAATATCTCCTTTTCCACCTACCAATATCCCGGCTTTTCCCATGATGGAAATAGAGGCAACGTTGAGATGAATGTTACCCTGCTCACTTTGGTAAGGCTTAAGCATTTCATCCATGGTTTCGTAAGCCTGCTCCCCAAATGCATAATCCATTACCATTATTACCGGCTTTTCTTCGTCCTTAATATCCCCGTTAAGCCTGAATTTTGGATTAGTATTTACCATCTTTGCGGTATCAAAGATCTGCACGTCAATATTGGTGCCACTGGTATCATCAATAAAGGTCATTCCTTCTTCACCGGCGGTTTTCATCACTTTCATTCGCAGCTTGCCATTAGCATTGTTGCTAAGATCTTCATAAATGCCTGCTAAGGATTTTTTCTTTAATTCCGATTTCAGGGCCTCATGGGTATAAAGCGTATTCATTACACTGTGCATATTGGCACTAATGATATGAAGTGGCCTACTCAAAAGGTTCTTCTCCAAAAGCACTTCCTTGATCTTGTTGGCCCATATCTCTCCGTGAATGTGATGCCCAAGCCGCTCCCTAAGCACAGGGCTAAAGGTTACGATGCGTTTATTATTGTTCAGCATCTCATCCATGGCCAGTTTCCCTAGCCAGTAAACGATGTGTAAAAAGCGTTCGTTGTTTTCCTTGGTACTGAACAGGGAAAATATTGAGGTTACTTCTCTAAACGTTCTTCCAAGTATATTTGCAGTGTGGGTGAGTGCGACTTCCCTTTCGGCCTGGGTAAGGCCCTCTTCGTTGAGAACAGCTTTTTCTAGCTTCACCCAATCCCTGGACACCTCCCCTTCTTCATCGATCAACACCCTTCTCATGATCTTGTGAGATTCTATAAAGAGGAAAGTGAGGTGGGTCAAAATATCATATATCTCAGATCTTCCACGGGTGATCTCAATATTCATCTGCTCCTCATCAATTCGATAGCAGTTTCTTCTTCTTTTAGGCGGAACTATGGGTTTAAAATGGGAATTTCCGTAGCCTTCATCACTGGTGAGGTTAATAAATCGGCATTCTTCTATCCCAATGGGAAGTCTGTCAATTACGTACAGCAAACCGTTCAACTCAACTTTTTCTTCTGCGACCGAGCCGTAAATTTCGGGCCTCAGGATCAATAAAGCTTCCCGCAGCGTTTCTCCCGAAACCCCCATGGGTTTATAAAAGCCGCGGTTAAACAGGTGCCGCATGGTAATATACATTCGTTCAATAGCATTTGAACTTTCCTGTGCACGCGTGCGCCCCTGTATTTTAAGGTTACTCATATATTATTTTGTTGTTTTTAAAGTTTTTCAAGGACCTCAGCGATCTTTCGATCGTTAGATAGCCTTGGTAATTTATTCTGCCCTCCCAGTTTTCCAATCGACTTCATGTATTGTTGAAATCCATTTGAGGGTACTTTGGTGATCTTAAGTCTTTGAAGGATCTTCCCTTCTATAAGATCAAAATAGTAGGAATTTTGCTGCTGCAGGGATTTATCCAGAGCTGCAGCAAAGGAATCCATATTGGCAGGTTCCTTCTCAAATTCGATGAACCATTCATGATAAGGTAATTGCTCCCCTTCGGGATTGATTTGTGGCGCTACCGTAAATTCAGAGATCTGCACTTTTGTCCCTGCCGTAGCTTCCTTCATGGCCTGCTCTACCTCTTTGGCGATCACATGCTCTCCAAAGGCCGAAATAAAATGCTTAATCCTTCCCGAAACGATCACCCGGTAAGGTTTCAAAGAAGTGAACTGCACGGTATCACCCAGGTTGTAAGCCCACAATCCGGCATTGGTGGAGATGATCATTACGTAGTTGATATTCAACTCTACCTCGCCTATAGTTAACCTTCTGGGGTTTTCGGAATAGAATTCATCAGCTTTTATAAATTCATAGAAAATTCCTGAATTAAGCTGCAACAACATTCCTTTTTCATCCTGTTTGTCCTGAAAAGCAAAGAACCCTTCAGAAGCCGGGAAAAGTTCAATACTGTCTACCTTTCGACCAATAAGACTCTCGAACTTCGCCCTATAGGGTTCAAAATTGACTCCCCCGTAAATGAACAGATTAAAGTTAGGAAAAATATCTCCTACTTTCTTACCGGTTTTCGCCTGCAACCTTTCAAAATACATTTGAACCCAAGAAGGTATTCCGCTTATGACGGTCATATCCTCCTTTACGGTTTCTTCTACTACCGCGTCCACCTTAGTTTCCCAGTCTTCAATGCAATTGGTTTCCCAGCTGGGCATCCTGTTTCTCTGCAAATACCCGGGTACATAATGCGCAACGATCCCTGATAGTCGACCAAGTTTGATCCCGTTCTTCTCTTCCAGTTCGGGACTTCCCTGTAGAAAGATCATTTTTCCGTCAACAAACTTTGCCTTCCCGGTGTCTGAAATATAGCAGAGAATTGCATTTCTCGCCGCCTCAATATGAGTGGGCATTGACTCCTTGGTCAGGGGAATATATTTGGCACCGCTGGTAGTTCCCGATGTCTTTGCAAAATATATGGGCTTGCCTGGCCAGAGGATATCAGGCTTCCCTTCCACTACTTTTTCCACGTAAGATTTAAGCTCTTCATAATCCCTTACAGGCACTTTACTGGCGTAATCTGCAGGAGATTGAATAGTGTTGAAAGCATGATCCTTTCCGAATTCTGTGTTTTCGGCTTTTTTAATTAGATCACGAAACACTTCTTTTTGGGTTTCCTCAGGTTTAGAAGCCCAGGAATGGATCTTTCGTTGAATATAGGCTGCAAATATTTTAGCTGAAAAAGATTTTATAGACATATTTTTTATTGAAAATCAATGAAATCTGTTGGATTTACCGGCTGTCCTTCAAGCCAAAGCTCAAAATGCAAATGCGGTCCTGTGGAAAATTCTCCAGTAGAACCGGCAGTAGCGATAACTTCTCCTTTTCTCACCCGCTCTCCCTGTTCCTTAGTGAGCGAGGCATTGTGCTTATAGGTAGAAAGCAGCCCATAACTGTGCTCCACAATTATCACATTCCCGGTTTGGGAAGTCCACCCCGCAAAGATCACAGTTCCGTCAGCGACAGACTTAACCGGTGCATTTTGAGATGTGACTATGTCCACCCCAAAATGTCTTTCTTTGATATTGTATCCTTCAGAAATGGGACCTTTTATGGGAGCGAATAAGGCAAAATTAGCCCTGGAAGTGGCGGTTTCCAGGAAATTATATTTATCCTCCTGCACCACGATCTCCCGCAACAGTGAATCTTCCTTTGAAGGTGCAAGATCAACTTCTTGCGGATCCATACGCTGGCTTTCCAGCAGGGAATCCCTGTTGAACTCCACAGATTTAACGTCGCCAGTCAATACTTTCCTTATGGAATTAAGATACTGATTGTTCAGGTCAACCACTTTTTGAAGGGAATCGGTTTTATATGACAGGTTCACCGCCCGCTGTTTAAGTTCGGTTGACGAATACCCGGGAATGTACTCCCGCAGGCCGGTGAAGGCGATTAATACTGTAGTTAGAGCGATCAACAAAATAACGGCAGCAGTAACCACTACAAATACATTTAACCGGGTGAGCTTAAGAGACACTTTTTCTTCAAAAGTGTCTTCATTGAGAATTACCAGCCTGTATTTATCCAGCAGCTTCTGTGCAAATTTCCTTTTATGTTCTTTATTATCAGTCATTGTTTGGGGGCCTTGCGCAAAGATAGGATAAAGATAATTTTATATGGCTTTTCTAAGTGTAGAAACCTTTGATTTAAAGTTTTATTGCTAACTTTGCAACATTAAATATATCATTATGAACGCAGTTGTTTTACCATGGGTTATTGGAACGCCTCAAATTATTTTTATAGTTGTTGTGGTGTTGTTGTTGTTTGGCGGAAGGAAAATTCCTGAATTAATGAGAGGATTAGGTAGCGGAATCAAGGAGTTTAAAGATGCCTCCAAAGATGATGAACCATCCACAAAACCTGAAGAAGACCAGAAGAGATTATAATAACTAACTCTTCCGTAGAAAAAAATATTGTAAAAAAAAACCCAACTTTCGTTGGGTTTTTTTTTGACCTTACTTGATTTTTGCTGATCTCAAAATAGCTTCAAGTTCCTGCATGTGATCTCTTTTCATTGCAGAAGGGGCAAAGGCAAATCCTTCAATTACTAAATACCGGTCATTTTTCTCATCCAGGACCGCATAGTTTAAGAAAGGACCGGCCATAAAAGCATTTTTAACCTCCCAGGTTCCCTTGGTTTCCCAAGCAAAATTCCCATCAATTTGAGATTCAAAAAGGTAGGGTGCATAAGCTTCTTCTGTGATCATATAAGATCCTTCCAGAGGACCTGGAATATGCTTTTCTCCAATAGAATCTCTCATGGCAATAATATTTCCAATGATGTTGGTATCTCTTTCTATAACATTCCTTGGTACTTCGTACGCGAGGATCTCCATGCTTCCGTTCTGGATATCCTTGCGAATCCAGAAGAAACCATCTTCATCCTTTGCATACCTGTAAGCTGTAGGGAATTTCAACGAAAGCCCCAGCTCTTCCTCTAAACGAGTATCGTCTTTTAATGACTTCTTGATACGCCGCTGTTTTTCTTTAATCTCAGAATGTTTAAAAGCATTTATAATCTCAGAGGAATGCTGCTCAATTTGATCAATGATCTCTTCATTATTTTGGCCGGTAACCAAAACCCCTGTTTGAGGTCTCGCATAGGGATTTTCGGCCACTTTTACATTGGCTTCCTTCCCTTTTTGAACCCTTAAGAAGATCCTGTTCTTTCTAACAAATCCTGAAAAAGCTTCCGGCGGCATCTGGTTGATGGAAAATAGTGGTTCCTCTTGAGGCAAACCATCAACCGGTGCAGCAAGAACCCTTCTTAGGGCCTCACCAACTTCGCCATTCCAAAGCTCATTTTCAATGATAACAGATAAATTATTGATATTCCCTGAAGAACTGGTCAGGACAACCTGATCTCCCTTGGATCCATTACATGCAGCAAGAACAAACAGGCAAATTACCAGTGTAGTTAATTTTCTCATATTGGTGAATTTTGAAGGGTTTATCCTTCTGAAAGTTTAAGTTTCATTCCGGGTTTTAGGCTACTCCCGTTCATGTTATTCAAATCTTTGATCTTTTGAACAGTCACACCCGGGAATTTTCGGGAAATACTCCATAGAGAATCTCCTTGTTTGACCGTATAAAATTTTGGAGAAGTGGTTTTGTTACCCGAAGCAGTAGCACTTGAAGAAACCGGCTTTCGCGGGTAAATAGTAAGTCGCTGACCCACCCTTAGGTTATTGCTTCTAAGGTTGTTCCATCGTTTTATCTGGCTCACTCCTACTCCATACCGCTCTGCAATTCTTCCGAGATAATCCCCGCTTCGCACCCTGTATCTAATCCTGCTTTCAGAATTAACCAGCTGTGGTAAAGGTTTTTCTTTCTTTGCCAGTTCTGCTTCAGCATATCTGTATATCGCTTCTTCATTATTCACAAAAAAACCGGTGCGGTTCCTGGGTAAACGCAGTGTATATTTCTCATTCTCAATGTAAGGAATAACATCCAGCTTATAACTTGGGTTAAGGAACTGAAGCATTTCCTTTTCTACACCGGTCACTTCGGCGATCTGGTCAAAGGACAGCAATCGTTTGGTGCGAACAGTATCGGTTTCGAAATAAGTGGTTCTGGGGTTTGGAGGCTGAAAACCATGTTCTTCAGCATATTCAAAAATATACATGGTCGCCAGAAAAGCAGGGACATATCCCGCTGTTTCACGTGGAAGAAATGGTCTAATATTCCAATAATTGGTGGATCCCCCACTGCGCCTTATGGCTTTGGAAACATTTCCGGGACCGGAATTATAGGATGCCAAAACAAGATCCCAGTCTTCAAATACCCGGTATAAGGTAGAAAGGTATTCTGCAGCGGCTTCGGTAGCCAGTACAGGATCCATTCTTTCGTCCACGTAAGAACTCACATCCAGCCCGTGCATTTTACCCGTGGCAAACATGAATTGCCACAAGCCGGTTGCGCCAACCCTCGACCTCGCTCTGGGATTTAATGCCGATTCGACAATCGCCAGGTATTTAATTTCCAACGGGATGTTATGCATGTCCAGCTTTTGTTCAAACAGGGGAAAGTAATATGTGCTTAACGCCATTAGCCTTTCCATGGATTTTTTGTTCCTTTTCAAATACGATTTTATCACATTTTCAAGCAACGGATTATACTCCACATTGAAAGGTGTACGGGCATTCAACTTTTCAAGCCGCATTTTAAGCGTATCTGTGGGAAGCTCATCATATACGACTTCGCTGTAGTCCAGGTTGACTAAAGAATCCTGTACCTGACTGTATAGACTTGATTTAAATAGCTCTCTTTGCCATAATGAATCAATCACCGCGGCTCCCGGATCATCCAAAAGTGCATACACCGCCGAATCTTTGATGATCTTGTGAATGGGAACATTATTGGAAATATTTACATCATCATTCTTTAACAACAGGAAGAACTCCTGCTCAGGAAGTTTTATGGTATCTTCACCTGCACTCTGTTCACTTTCTTCCTTTGCTTCTGTTTCTTTTTGCTGGCCCAGCATATGGCCTGTAGCTAACAGCAAAAACAAAATAGGCAGAATTCTTCTCATCATAGAAAATTATTAATTGACATTAACAGCTTTTCAGCCTTCAATTATCATACCTCTTTACTTTTTCATGGCTTCAATTCCCGGTAAACTTTTTCCTTCAAGCATTTCAAGCATGGCTCCACCCCCTGTAGATACGTAACTTACCTTATCTTCTAAGTTGTATTTTTTAACTGCCGCGACTGAGTCTCCTCCTCCTACGAGGGAAAAAGCACCCTTTTTGGTAGCACTTGCAATATACTCCCCAATAGCTATGGTTCCTTTAGCGAAAGGTTTCATTTCAAAAACCCCCATAGGACCGTTCCATAAAATGGTTTTAGATTCTTCGAGAACACCTCCAAAATTCTTTACCGTATCAGGACCAATGTCAAGTCCCATCCAGCCATCGGGAATTTCGTCTACCGGCACCACTTCTGTATTCGCCAGCTCAGAGAAGCTGTCGGCAATGACGGCATCTACCGGTAAATGTACCTGAACCCCTTTATTTTTGGCTGCTTTGAGGATCTTAAGTGCCAGTTCCTGTTTGTCCTCTTCTACAAGCGAGTTACCAATTTTTCCGTCTTGAGCCTTAATAAACGTATAGGTCATTCCCCCGCCAATAATCAGGTGATCCACCTTATCCAGAATATTTTCTATGACAGTGATCTTGGTAGAAACTTTAGCGCCACCAAGTACGGCAGTGACCGGTTTTTCTGAGCTTCCGAGAACCTTTTCCAGGCTCTCAATTTCCTTGGCCAGTAAATACCCGAAACATTTTTCTTTGAAATACTTCGCAATGATAGTGGTAGAAGCATGAGCCCTGTGGGCAGTACCAAAGGCATCATTAACGTAAATATCACCCAGTGTTGAAAGATCTTTGGCAAAAGAATCATCCCCTTTCTTTTCCTCGGAATGAAATCTGAGATTTTCCAGCAACAGTACTTCTCCTGGCTGTAATTCTTCGGCTGCTTCCTTGGCTACCTCCCCAACACATTCGGGTACAAACTTTACTTTCACCCCGATTATCTCAGAAACCTTACTCACAATGTTTTCAAGGGAGAATTTTTGCTCCACTCCTTCGGGCCTTCCTAAATGCGACATCAAAATTGCGCTTCCTCCGTCTTCAAGTATCTTGATAATAGTAGGCTTGGCAGCTTCGATCCTGCTGGTATCGGTCACCTCCAGGTCATCATTAAGAGGTACATTGAAATCAACTCTAATTAATGCTCTTTTATTTTGGAAATTGTAATCTTCGATCGTTTTCATAGGCGTTAGTTTAAAAAAAGAAATTTTTCCCTAAGATATAAAAGTGCAGATAAATTATATCTTTGCTTATGCTATTTTCTGAAGTATTTGGCCTTCCGCACATTAAGAATCACCTTACCACAACAGCCGAAAATGGGCGAATTCCCCATGCACAGTTATTTGTAGGCTCACCTGGTAGCGGAACCCTACCAATGGCCATTGCCTATGCCCAATACGTATTATGTCAAAATAAGGGTGGCGAAAACTCGGGAGGTGTGGAATCCTGCAATATCAAAATAAATAGGTTAGCCCATCCCGACCTGCATTTTGCTTTTCCGGTGGCGGCAAATGACAGGGTTAAAAAAAATCCTGTTTCTGCTAACTTTCTGGAAGAATGGCGTCAATTTGTAGAAAATGAACCCTACGGAAGTCTTTTTGACTGGTATCAAAAGTTAGGGATCGAAAACAAGCAGGGCCAGATAGGGGTTCATGAAGCGCAGGACATAGTTAAATCCCTTTCGCTTAAATCCTTTGAAGGCGGTTATAAGGTGATGATCATCTGGATGGCTGAAAAAATGAACACTGCCTGTGCCAACAAGCTTCTTAAGCTCATAGAAGAACCGCCAAAAGACACACTTTTCCTGTTGATCACAGATGAGGAAGAAAACATTATCCAGACCATTAGATCCAGGTGCCAGGTATTGCATTTTCCTCCTTTAAATGAAAACGTGATCTCTGAAGCGTTGATATTAAAAGAAAGTTGTGAACCTCAAAAGGCCATGACCATCGCACATCGTGCGAACGGAAGTTACCATCAGGCCCTTAATATACTACGGCAGAATTCGGGAGATGACCAATTCGAAGAGTGGTTTGTGGACTGGGTAAGAAGTGCTTTCAAAGCCAAAGGAAATAAATCTGCCATTCTGGACCTCATTTCCTGGAGCGAAACAATTGCTGCTACAGGTAGGGAAACGCAAAAAAAATTCTTGCTTTTCTGCCTGGATTTCTTCCGGCAGGCACTGCTTCAGAATTATAAAACCCAGGAGCTGGTATTCATGGAGCCACAGGTAAAAGGCTTCGCCCTGGATAAATTCGCACCATTTGTAAGCGGAAATAATATTCTTGGGATTACCAAAGAGATCGAAGATGCAGTGTACCACATTGAACGTAATGGAAACGCAAAGATCATCTTGACAGACCTCTCAATTAAACTAACCCGATTATTACACAGTAAATAGATTTTTATGGAAAACCTTAACCTTAACACCCCCATTATTCTCATACTTTTATTCACGGTCATCACTTTTCTGCAGTCCGGCCTGGACAAAGCAACAGATTGGAAAGGAAATGTAGGCTGGCTTAAGGAACATTTTGGGAACACATTTTTAGGGGGTATGGTACCTCTTCTTGTGGGAACGATCCTAATTCTGGAAGTTGCAGTTGGTTTACTTGCCATTGCCGCAATATATTCCTTGTGGATGAATGATAGTTTTATCCTTGCGTTTTGGACCCTGGTGCTAGCCGCCATCACCCTTCTTATGTTGCTTTTTGGGCAACGGGTTGCTAAGGATTATCCGGGAGCCTTTACCATCACCGGTTATTTCATGGTGGTTGTATTTGGTATATTTCTCATTACCGCATAAAAAAAGGGTTCCCAAATGGAACCCTTTTTAGTTTCTTGTTCTTATACTAGTCTTCTACTCTCCCGGCATTTAACTCCTTAAGTACTTCTTCAGTAATGTCCAGTCCTTCTTCGGCATACATGATATTAGCAGATTCGTTAGAACCGAATATATATTTATAATTATTCTCTTCTCCATACACCTTTACAAAATCCTTAACTTTAGTAATTAAGGAGTCTATCACAACGTCACTTTCCTGTCTTAATTGACCGCTGCGCATTTGCTGTTGTTGCTGAAGCATTTGTTGTTTTTGCATAAGTTCCTGCTCTGCTGCCTGCCTTTCAGCCTGAGACATAGTGGCTCTGTTTTCCTGATATTCCATAACTTCCTGCTGAAAACCTTTTGCTACCGAATCCAATTCCTGCTTTAGAGTTTCAGACCGCTGAGTGAAATCAGCCTCTACTTCCTTCATTTCTGAATATTCCTGAATTAGTCTTGTGGTATCCACATAAGCAGTTTTATCCTGGGTGCATGCGGTAAGTATTGTACCTAAAAATAGGACCACCAATAATTTTTTCATTTTCTCTGGTTTTTGATTTGGACAAAAGTAATAAAGGAAATGATTTTTAGGGATTAAAGTTTAGAAATGTGAGCAATCAATATAATTTATATATTTTTGTACGTTAATAATTTTTAGCTATCGAAAATCAAGGCATTTGAAGCATTTTAATGGCTGAATCTAATTCAAAGGTAGGTATGACTACCTTTGAACCTATTAAAAGCTTAAAAAAGGGGTTAAAAACGCTATTTTTGGAATTTCTTCAAGAAGTAAGCTATAGAAGAATACTCTCCCGATCTTTTTGCTTTTAAGTTGGAACAAAATCCATTTACAAATGCTTTTGCAGGATTCCCTTTTCCATTTTTATATTTTTCAGAAAGGAGGCTCACATAGAAGGAGTCAAATATCAATCCTCTCTCTTTTTTAAGGCTAAAAGAGAATTCAGAAAAGATCTTTTTAATTGATCTTCTTGAGAAGTGATACAAATGCCTCGGCACATCATAAGCCGCCCAATGTTCCTGATAGATCTTTGCATCGTGGCTGTTAAAATTGGGAACAGCGATAACCAAAAGGCCGTCGTTCTTTAAAAGCCGATCCAGTTCTCTTACCTGCTTATCTAAATTAGGCACATGTTCTAATACATGCCAAAGAGTGATCACATCAAACGAATGATCAGGAAGATCTGCAGTTTCATCTACCAGAGAAATTCCCTTGGCGGCAGCAAGTGCTCTGGCGTCTGGATTTGGTTCCTGACCAAAAACATCCCATCCCTTGTTTTGAGCCGTCAACAGAAAATCTCCCGTTCCTGCTCCTATATCGAGGATTTTCCCTTTTCCTTTTACTTCCTTTTCAATCCAGCCGATCTTTTTCCGGAGCATAAAAGATTTTACCTCCTGATAGGTCTTGTCGAGAAAAGTTTTTCTAGAATCGGTATGCGAAATATAATCTTCACTTTTATAAAATTCCGGTAATTCGCTAATATCTGGTTTTGGAAAAGTACCCAAAAAATGAAAATCTTCTTCTTTTCTAAGGTCAAAGAAATCACCGCTCACCGTGTGGTCTTTACATCGCAAAATCGGTGTTTCAGAAAAATTAAAGAGAGACATTAATTTAAAAATTTGTTTTAATTGCTATTTTCCAGATAAATGTTCCACGTGGAACGTGGGATATTTTAACGACCCATATACACCAAAAGAACAGAAATATCGTTTGGACTCACCCCACTGATCCTTGAAGCTTGAGATACAGAAGTTGGTTTCACCTTTTTCAATTTCTCACGTGCCTCATAGGACATGGATTTGATCCTGGAGTAATCAAAGCTCTCCGGAATTTTTATACCCTCCAACCTGTTCAGTTTGTCGGCATTGTTCTTTTCCTTCTCAATGTATCCGGAATATTTTACCTGAATTTCAGTTTGCTCCAGTTCTTCTTCTTTAAGTTCATTTTCTTCTATGAACTCGTTTACGCCGGAAAATTTCCTAACATCATCCATGGTAATATTTGGTCTGGAAAAAACCTTAAAAATCTTATCGCTCTGTTTCATGGGCGAAGACCTTTTTTCCTCCAAAACAGTATTTGCTTCTTCAGGAGCTACACTGGTATCTTTGAGGAAATTTACAAACGTGGTAGATTTTTCTTTTTTCTCTTCCATCTTCCGAAGCCGTTTTTCTGAAGCCAAACCTATTTCGTAGGATTTTCGGGTTAGACGGAAATCAGCATTATCCTGTCTTAAAAGAGTTCGATATTCGGCACGGGATGTGAACATTCTGTATGGCTCTTCTGTTCCCTTTGTTATAAGATCATCAATTAAGACACCTATATAAGCTTCGCTGCGCTGCAATACAAATTCTTCTCTATTCTGAACTTTTAAGGCGGCATTGATACCCGCTATTAACCCCTGCGAACCGGCTTCTTCATATCCTGTTGTACCATTAATTTGACCTGCAAAATACAATCCGTTCACGAGTTTGGTCTCCAGGGTGTGCTTTAATTGAGTAGGCGGAAAATAATCGTATTCGATTGCGTAACCAGGACGGAAGAACTTCACCTTTTCAAATCCAGCAACAGATTTTAATGCACGATATTGAACATCTTCGGGCAAGGAAGTAGAGAATCCATTTATGTACATTTCTACCGTATTCCAACCCTCAGGTTCAATGAATAACTGATGTCTGTCTTTATCCGCAAAACGATTGATTTTATCTTCTATAGATGGACAATATCTCGGGCCAATACTTTTGATCCTGCCGTTAAACATAGGCGACCTGTCAAAACCTTCTTTTAAAAGTTCATGAACTTCAGGAGAGGTATAACTCATAAAACAAGAGCGCTGTTTTTTTAAAGGAGCAGTTTCATCCAGATAAGAGAATTTCCCAGGGATTTCATCTCCGGGTTGTTCGATCATTTTAGAATAATCTAAAGACCTGCCATCCACCCTTGGAGGTGTTCCGGTTTTCATTCTGCCGGCTTCAAATCCAAGTTGAATAAGTTCTTCAGTAATTCCGGTTGCAGCTCTCTCTCCTGCCCTACCACCTCCAAATTGTTTATCTCCAATATGGATCAAACCATTTAAAAAGGTTCCGTTTGTGAGAATGACAGATTTGGATTTCACTTCTAATCCAAGGGAAGTTCTTACTCCAACTACCCTGTCATTTTCAACCAGCAAGCCTGAAACCATTTCCTGATAAAAATCAAGATTTGGAGTATTTTCAAGACGAAGCCGCCAGTGCTCGGCAAACATCATTCTGTCACTTTGAACCCTTGGACTCCACATTGCAGGACCTTTCGATTTATTGAGCATTTTGAACTGTATTGCGCTGGTGTCGCTAACCAATCCACTATACCCGCCAATAGCATCGATTTCTCTAACAATCTGCCCTTTTGCAATTCCACCCATCGCAGGATTGCAACTCATTTGCGCAATGTTTTGCAGGTTCATGGTGATAAGAAGTGTCTTACTTCCCATATTGGCAGAAGCAGCTGCAGCCTCACTCCCGGCATGTCCCGCACCAACAACAATTACATCATATTCCTTATCAAACATATTCTTTTTCCTTCTATTGTTCCACGTGGAACATTTTCATTTTTTCTTCCTCTTTTAATCTCATTAATTCCTTCTCCGTCTTAGTTTTGTCCTTGTAACCACAAAAGTGAAGAACGCCATGAACCAAAACTCTTTTTAGTTCCTCGTAAAAAGGCACCTCATAAGTTTCGGCATTATCGGTAATTCTATCTGTGCTGATAAAAATATCTCCTCCAAGGATGTTTCCAACACTAGCATCAAAACTAATAATATCTGTGTACGTATCGTGATCAAGGTATTCCAGGTTGATCTTGTGAAGGTACTCATCGTCGCAGAAAATAAAACTGATCTCTCCAAGTTTCTTCCCTTCAGAAATAATTACCTCCTGTAACCATTTCCTAAAATTGGGTTGTTCATTCAACGTAAACTCATTCTCAGAGTAAAAATTAATGATCTCCTCGTTCAAAATATTGCTTTACTTTTAATCTGTAAATTTGGCGCAAAGGTAAGCTTTGTCTATTTAAAATTTCGGTTGTATTAAAATATTCTTTGGCCTTAAGAATTGGATCATTTACGGTGTTTTCAAACTGCTTTTTATTCGTTTCGGCTTCTCTTTCTTCTTTTTGTCCCTGAAGTAATTCTGCATCCTCCAATTCAAGCAATTTGTGTTCCATTTGCTGCATTCGCTCAATGGTATTTTGATTAAACCCTTCTCCAAGAATATCTTTTTCTATCTGCTCCATTTCCTCCTGAAGAGATCTGTCCTTTGCATTATTTCCTTCTTTCCTGAGCTTTTCTTCAAGAGCCATTCGCAACATTTGTTGTTCCTGAAAGATTCGGAACAACTCTTCACTATCCTTTTCTGAAATTCCCTGTTCGCCATTTTTACCGTCGTTTCCTTCTCCCCTCTTCTCACCCTTTTTAAGCCCCTGCTGCATTTGTTCACTTAACTCTCCCTGCTTTTTAATAATATCCGGAAGTTGCATTCCCTGTCCCGAACCATCTTCTCCCTTTCCCATAGCCTGGTTAAGCATCTGCTGCATATTCCCCAATATATTACTGAGAAAATAAGCCAGGTCATTCGCACCCGTTACAACGTATTGCTGACTTGCCACACCAAGATGTACCTCATTCTGCGCTAATCGCTCAAGGGTTTTGTCCAGATGGTACTCCACATCAACAAGTTTATTGGTTACCTGTTCAGTGATCATTTGATTTCTTAAAGCCAGAGAATAAATACTATCGTCTATATGTTGGAAATTCTCTTTTAGAAAATTTTGTTCCCTGAGCTTGGAAGAAAAAGAAGGACTGGTATTCCCAATCTTTTTAAAATCATCCATCACTTCTTCCTGTTCAAAAGAAAAAATAATAAGATTGTCCAATATCTGTCTCAGCATGTCAACGTCCTCCTGCATTTGTTGCATGCCTCCCATTTGCATTTGCTGTTTCAGCTTCCCTGAAAGTTCCTTCATCTTTTCAGCAGCCTTTTTTTGTTCCTTTTTTGCCTTTTCAAGATGACCGTTTTTTAACTTTTCGGAAGCATTATTCTGATCCTGCGGAATTTCTTTTTCTGACTCCTCATCCCGACCAAGCTCTATAGGTTTTTGCAATCTTTCATTCTCTTCCCCTAATTCGTCAAGTTCCTTAAGTACTTCGCTTGTTTCTTGGTTGAGAGAATCCTGGGCTTCGGAAGTGTTCTGATCTTCCCCATTTGACAGCTCTTCCTGTTCCCTTCCAAGCTCCTCCAGATCATTAGCTAACTTCTGTAACTTCTCCTGAACATAATACCTCTTGGTTAATTCCAGCAATTGTTCCAGATTTCTTTCCCGGGAGTTTACTCCCTTTGAGATTTCTTCGAGCTTTTCCCTTAACCCCTCTTCTTCAAGTTTATTTTTATATTTCTCGAGTTCCTCCAGCAATTTTTCATTTTCGTTCAATTCTTCCTCCCTCTTTTCAAGTCTTTCCTGAAGCTCTTTGCGCAAGTCTTCGTTGTAGGATTTTTCTTCTTTTTCCAACGTGTTTTTAAGTTTCTTAGTAAAAGATTGCATCACATCATTTTGCTTCTTTTGGCGCTTCAAAAAATTTTCCATTTCTTTTCGCTGCTTAAAACTACGTTCTTTATCAATTTGAAGCCTTTGCAATTCATCCCATCCAGTCCTAGATTCCTTTAATTCCTTTAAACTTCCATCAATTCCCTGGATGGCATTATTCTGTTCCTCCAGTCTTTCATCTTTTTCATCCTGCAGGGTCTTCTTTCGAAAGAAAAAAGATTCGCTTTTAATCTTTTTAAACCCATTAACAGCATCATTATCAGTAACTTCGAAAAATATTTCATACTCCTTACCTCTTTCCAGATCTAAGGTATCGGGAAAAACAGCCAGGAATTCACCCACAGCACCTCTTCCCACATCAATTGGAACAGCCCTACGATTCCCTGTACCATCCACAGGATGAGTGATCATTTTAACTCCGGAAATACCATAATCATCAGAAACCTTTCCGTAGAAATAGTGTGTTTCCTTTTCAAGACTGTCCTGCCGGTGCTTCAAGACAAGTTGGGGAAATTCATCTTTGACCACTTTTATTGAATACCGAAGATTTTCAAAATTTTGAACCTCCCGGTTTGAGGTACTAATTTGATAATCTACTGAATTATTCAAGGTTCTGGATAGCGAAAAAAAGTTCTTTTCTGAATGCATCTCTATAAGACTGTCTGCCATTCCAAAATGCACAAAATCTGTAGCACTTGTTTTAAGTTCCCAGGTAATTTTAGTCCCTTCAGGAATAGTAGCATTACCTGTGCCTTCCACAAGTTCGTAATCCAACCCGGTATGGCCGGGAAAGTCCAGCATCATTTGTAGATCAAGGGTTCTGGGCACTTTTATCATCTCTAAGAAAAAGGACCTGGAAGTAACCTTATTCCCAGAAAGGCGAAATTCAAAAGATTCCTGCACCGGTTCAAAGGAATATTGGAAAAGCCCCGGAGCAATCGCATTTAAAAAATAACTTTGCCCTCTGTATTGAATGGAAACTTCTTCGGGAATAATTCTTCCTTCAGTAATCACCTCAAGGATAAAAGGTTCATTTTCCCTCACCCTAAGGCTCTGTTCATTTATACGAAATGAAAAAGGAGCCGGGGGTTCATATGCAGTCTTGTAATTAACTACCCGTTCATAACTGTTGGAAAATATATCGGCTCTTCCAAAAGCAATGATCAACAACAGGATCAAAACCGGGACAGCAGCATATTTTAAATACGGCAGGTTCTTTCTAAAATCAACCGCCATTGAAAAAGGTACAGGTTTAAGCTCCCTGGCCTTCTGATCAATTCCTGCCAGCAAAAGATCGGTTTTTGCTGAATTATTCTTCAATTGAAGAACATTCAGCAATTTATCTTTTACCTCGGGAAAATGTTTCCCAATGATGACAGCGGCCCGGTCATCATCGATACCTTTCGAGATCCTGAATAACTTCAGTAAAGGATACATAATGAACCGGCCAAACAGTAATAGTTCTACCAGGATGAAACTCCAGAAAAGAATGGTTCTCCCTAAGGGTTCAAACCAGAAAATATGCTCAATGAATAACGTGATCAACAAATACAGCAGACCTGCAGCAACGAAGAATATAAGTCCCCTAAGAAGTTCATTAATATAGTATCGCCTAATGAAACTCCTCAATTTAAATTTTAAGATCACAAAACTATCCATGCCCCCTCCTCTTTTTCAATCTTTTAAAAATACAATTTAATTTTCATTTTGTCCTTTCCCCACCTCCAGGATATCTTTCCAAAACCTAAAGATTCCTTTATATTTGCCCTTCAAAATTAGGGATTATGTCATTAGAAAAAGTTAGAGTGCGATTTGCACCAAGTCCTACGGGACCTTTACACATTGGTGGGGTGCGAACCGCTCTTTTCAACTATTTATACGCTAAGAAACACGACGGAGATTTCATATTGCGAATAGAAGACACAGACCAGGCTAGATATGTCGAAGGTGCCGAGCAATACATCGTGGACTCTCTCAACTGGCTGAATATTCCCTATGATGAAGGCCCAGGGAAGGATGGCGGTTTCGGTCCTTACCGGCAAAGCGAACGCAAGCACTTGTACAGGGAATATGCTGAAAGGCTTCTGAATTCAGGGAATGCGTATTATGCCTTTGATACTTCAGAAGAACTGGATCATCATCGAAAAGACCATGAAGAAAAGGGAAAAACCTTTATCTATAACTGGCATAACCGCTTAAAACTGAATAATTCACTTTCACTTTCAGAAGAAGAAGTGAAACAAAAAATAGAAGCAGGGGAACCATATGTGATCAGGTTCAAATCACCCGAAGACGAGAGCCTGCACTTGCAGGACGAGATTCGCGGTAACCTGGTTATTGAGACCAAGATCCTGGATGACAAGGTGCTGTTCAAGAGTGACGGCATGCCTACTTATCACCTGGCGAATATCGTAGATGATCATTTGATGAAGATAAGTCATGTGATTCGCGGGGAAGAGTGGTTGCCTTCCCTTGCCCTGCACGTACTTTTGTACCGGGCTTTTGGATGGGCAGAACCTAAGTTTGCACACCTCCCACTGATATTAAAACCTCAGGGTAAAGGGAAACTCAGTAAACGAGATGGGGATAAGTTAGGTTTTCCTGTTTTCCCTTTAGAATGGCAAGATCCAAAATCAGGAGAAACTTCGGCAGGATACCGTGAAGATGGTTATTTTCCCGGAGCTGTTGTGAACATGCTTTCCCTACTGGGCTGGAATGAAGGTAGCGGCAGTGAGCAGGAGATCTATTCCCTGCAACAACTAATCAACTCTTTTAGCCTGGAGCACGTATCTAAAGGGGGTTCTAAATTCGATCCTGAAAAAACCAAATGGTTCCAGCATCACTATATGCAGAAAGCCGATGATGAGCAACTTGCAGAAGATTTTCTGAAGCTATTGCAGAAAAAAGACCTTAATTTTCCAAAAAATTATGTGGCAAAGGTCATTGGCTTATTAAAAGAGAGAGCGACCTTTTTAGAAGACTTCTGGAACATGGGCAGCTACTTCTTCACAGCGCCGCAGAACTATGATGAAAAAGCCGCTAAAAAGGCCTGGAAAGAAGATACTTCAGATATAATTGAACAGGTTAAAAGGATACTACAGGAAACAGAAGATTTCAGTGCCGAAAATCTTCAGGATAAAGTAAAGGGTTGGATCACTTCGGAAGGGATTGGCTTTGGAAAGGTAATGCAGCCATTCAGATTATCACTCGTAGGAGCCATGCAAGGTCCTGATGTTTTTGAGATCGCATCGGCCATAGGCAAAGAAGAAACGATACGCCGGCTTGAAACAGCGCAGGAAAAACTATAAAACCAAAGAGGGCTGAAAAATTGAATTTACAGCCCTCCTTGTTTCTTCCTGCTTTTTATAGAAAAACTATCAGTCCCGCCGTTAGCATGCTTAAATGACCACTAAGATCTGCAAGGGAAGGTTCCTTCTCCCCGAGCCCATTATCGGTTACTTTTTTAAAAATATTATTAACCCCCTGCTGATACTGCAGCCATAATTTCACCTTTTCCAACCCTCCGGCCACTCCAATCGCCAAATTAAAATTGACCGAAGAAATGGTTTCCAGATCTATAGGGTTCAGGTTTTCGTATCCTTCCACAAAGAAATACTCAGCATCCTGCCGGGCATCAAATTTTCCGTTAATCTGTAGAATAGGTCCACCCTGTATGCTCAGGTAATGTTCAATAATCTTATAGCTTCCGAAGAAATTAGCCTGCACCCCTATCATGGTAAACGGGATTTCAGCGTAAGGAGAATCGGCTGGTTGTTTCACCCTCCCGTCCATACTCAATTTAAAATCGAAAAAGTTAATCCCGTAGATGAACTGAAAGTCGTTGTAGAAAGAATCCCAGGTGGTAAAACCAGCCGTCCAGCTCATTTTTGGGGTAACAGGCAACGCATCTGACTGGATGCTGAAATGATTCATTCCCGCTTGCAGTCCAAGCCTGTTATACTCCCCGTCCCAGATTCGCTGGGCCTGTGAATGAATTATTGTTCCAAAAAGAAAGATCGAAAGTAGGATTTTCCTGGTGCTCATCAACTTTTAACATTTAAAAATTCTACCTAAATGTAGGAGTTTATTTTCTATCTTACCGAAAAAAATAAAATCAACAAGATGATTACTACTATTTTATCCATATTTTTAATATTCGTTGGATTGATCATCCTCTTCTCAGGAATATTTACGGTTAAGCAACAAACCGCAGCGGCTATTGAACGCTTCGGAAAATTTCAGCGCATAAGCAACAGCGGCCTCCATTTCAAGATCCCGGTTATTGACCAGATCTCTGGTAGGATAAATTTAAAAGTTCAACAGCTTGATGTATTGGTGGAAACAAAGACTAAAGATGATGTTTTTGTAAAACTCAAAATATCGGTACAATTCCAAGTAATAAAAACACGTATCTATGACGCTTTTTACAAACTGGAAAACTCCCATGACCAGATCACTTCCTATGTATTTGATGTGGTGCGCGCAGAAGTTCCAAAAATGAAACTGGATGATGTCTTTGAACGAAAAGATGATATCGCCATCGCTGTAAAAAGGGAATTAAATGAGGCCATGCAGGATTATGGTTATGATATTATAAAGACCCTTGTAACCGATATTGACCCCGATATCCAGGTAAAAGCAGCTATGAACCGAATTAATGCTTCTGAACGGGAAAAAGTAGCTGCCGAATATGAAGCTGAGGCTGAACGCATCAAAATTGTTGCTAAGGCACGTGCAGAAGCAGAAAGTAAACGCTTGCAGGGACAGGGTATCGCGGACCAGCGCCGGGAAATAGCCCGCGGACTTGAGGAAAGTGTGGATGTACTAAACAATGTGGGGATCAATTCCCAAGAAGCCTCGGCCTTAATAGTGGTCACGCAACATTACGATACTTTGCAATCACTGGGAGAAGAGACTCAAAGCAACCTCATTTTGTTGCCTAATTCTCCTCAAACGGGTAGCGACATGCTCAATAACATGATCGCTTCTTTCACGGCCTCCAATCAAATTGGAGAGGCGATGAAAAAAGACAATGCTTTGAGAGAAAAGAAAAGAAAGGCTAAAGAAGAAATAAAGAAGAGAGAATTCAGAAAACCGCCACAACAGGAAGATGGAGATGAAAATGTAGAATAAAAACTATTATTTCCACTTATCCCCTATGAATCCAAGTATCTTGGTGGCCCCCTTAAGGATTAGAGCATTCTTGAAGATACTCCCCGCAGCGCTTTTTAAAAGGCGCTTTGGAGATATACTTTCCTTGGTCTGATTGTAGTTAAGGAGAATTTTCTCCTTATCTATTTCTTTTTGAAGTTTAAGCAGCTTAAGATCCCGATCTATTTCTTTAAAACTTTTATACTCTCTCATCTTCTTCTTTGGTTTTGATCTCTTCTGACTGAAGATTGGTTGGAGATGTAAATTCGGGATGGACCTTTTTAGGACCTTCTTCGGGTTCGTTAAATACCTTTTTTGACGCCTGGGATAACATGATCCTGTTTATGACACCACCTCCAATGAAAACGAAATAAAGAGCTATAAGGAGGTAAATTCCTCCGACAATGAAGAATCCTATACTGGGAATTTCGAGCCAGGTACTTAGGAGTACAGATACGGCAATAGATAGAAACAACAGCGCAAAGACCATAAAAAAAGCTATTGCCACACCTTTTACGGCGGCAGTAGCTCCTTTCATCGTTTTGTTAAACAGCTCAAGCTTGTAGTACTCCGCACTACTCTGGGCGAAGTCCCGAATATTTTCGTTTAACCTATGTAAATTGTCAGATACTCTCTCGAATGCCATATTGTATTAGACTACAACTTTATCCTCAGAAGTGTCTCCCCCACCCTTTTTTTCCTTCTGGAATTTGGCATTCTGTCTCTTAAGTTCCTCAAGTTTAGCTTCAAGGCTACTCAAGATCTCATCAGCTTTATAACTTGCTGAAGAAAGGGTATCTTCAAGCCGGTCTTCAAAATCCAGTTTGGCTTTCTTGGCTTTTTCACTCAGGTTAGAGGAAGTTTCCTTGTATCGCCTGTTTAGATCATCCTGAGTTCTCCTCGCGTTCTCTCCCAGCTTTCTCCTGGTTTCTTCGCCACTGTCAGGTGCATATAACATTCCAAGGCCGGCTCCTATAGCTGCCCCTGTCAATAATGCTAAAAATGTACTTCCTGAATTTGCCATGATATAATTGGTTGTTTAGATTATTAGTATAATCAAATATAGGATAATGCTGTCTCACCCCTTGTTAACAACCGGTTAATATACAAATTCCAATGCTAAAGTATTCTTAAATGCAAAAGTATGGCCCCTAACCTTGATTTTTACCGCTCCAAGAGTCCCTTAGGGTTACTGTTCGGTTGAATACTAGATTTTCGGGGGTACTCTCTTTGTCCACGTTAAAATATCCTATTCTCTGGAACTGGAATTGTTCTAAAACTTCAGCATTTTTAAGACTTGGCTCCAGATATCCTTTCACAATTTTAAGAGATTCAGGATTTAAGAATTCAGTAAAATCTTTTTCTTTATCGGCATCGGGAGCTTCCACGTGAAATAGTCTATCGTAAAGCCTTACTTCAGCTTCAATGGCGTGTTTTGCAGAAACCCAGTGCAGGGTACCTTTAACCTTTCTCATGGATTCTTCGGTACCGCTACCGCTTCGACTCTTTGGATCGTAGGTACAGTGGATCTCTGTGATGTCGCCGGACTCATTTTTCACCACACTTTCACCTTTGATGATATAGGCATTCTTTAATCTTACTTCCTTTCCTAAGGTAAGTCTGAAAAACTTACGGTTCGCTTCCTCTTTAAAATCTTCTCTTTCAATAAATAGTTCACGGGAAAACGGAACTTCTCTTGAACCGGCAGCCTCATCCTCAGGATTGTTCTCTGCCTGTAACCACTCTTCTTCTCCTTCTGGATAATTAGTGATCACCAATTTTACAGGATCGAGAACCGCCATTACACGTGGTGCAGTTTTGTTGAGATCTTCTCTGATACAGTACTCTAAAAGGGAAACATCAACTATGTTCTCCCGCTTTCCAATACCAATGGTTTCGGCAAATTTCCTGATAGAAGCGGGTGTATACCCACGTCTCCTCAAGGCAGAAATTGTTGGCATCCTTGGATCATCCCAGGAGGAGACGATACCCTTTTCTACCAGGTGAAGCAGTTTACGCTTACTTACAATGGTATGGCTTAGATTACGCCTGGCGAATTCACGTTGTTTTGGTTTAAAATCTTCCGCAGAACTCACCTTTTCAAGAAACCAGTTGTACAGGTCACGATGTGGAAGGAATTCAAGAGTACAGAAGGAATGCGAGACAGATTCAATAAAATCGCTCTGCCCGTGAGCCCAATCGTACAAAGGATAGATCATCCAGTCGGTCCCGGTACGATGGTGTTTTTTATGTAGGCTTCTATACATTACAGGATCACGCATGATCATGTTCTTTGCCGCCATATCAATTTTAGCTCTTAATACGTGCTGACCTTCTGCAGTTTCTCCATTCTTCATTTTTTCGAATAGTTCAAGGTTTTCCTCCACAGAGCGATCGCGGTAAGGACTGTTCTTTCCGGCTTCAGTGGGTGTACCCTTTTGTTCGGCTATTTCGGCAGAGGTTTGGCTGTCAACATAGGCATAACCGTTTTTGATAAGATCTACGGCCCAATCGTATAGCTGCTGAAAATAATCTGAAGCATAACATTCTTTCGCCCATTCATAACCAAGCCATTCTACATCCCTTTTTATGGCATCAACATACTCCTGTTCTTCCTTGATAGGATTGGTATCGTCAAACCGAAGATTAACCGGGGCGTTGTATTTCTCACCTAAACCAAAGTTCAAACAAATGGAAGAGGCATGGCCAATATGGAGATATCCGTTTGGTTCGGGTGGGAACCTGAACTGAAGTTCTTCCCTGCTGTAACCGGCTTTAAGATCTTCTTCTATGATTTGCTCAATGAAATTGAGAGATCGCTTTTCTTCAGACATATTTTATTTCTTTCTGCTTTTTCAGGGGCAAAATTACAGAAAATAAACATCAAAAAAGAGCCTAAAAAAGGATTAGCTGCTCAGGTTATCTCTCTCTCTGCGGAATAGTTTTTATCTTCGCAAAAAATTGAACATGGGAAGTATAAGACTGAAGAATATAAAGATCTTCGCCTATCACGGATGCATGGATGAAGAAGGTCGTATAGGCAGTGATTATCGGGTTGACCTGAAGATCAAGGGAGACCTGTCACGATCTGCAAAAACAGATGCTTTGAAAGATACCATTGATTACGTGCATTTGAACAGGATCGTGAAAGAGGAAATGGCCATACGTTCAAAGTTATTGGAAACGGTAGCTGAACGTATACTCAACAGAGTTCTGAAGGAAATCATCCTGGTTCAAAAAGTGACGGTAGACGTTTCAAAGATCAATCCTCCAATAGGAGGAAATGTTGAAATGGTGACCGTTAGGCGAACCAAAAGCCGTTAAAAACAGCTATTTTTTAAAGCTTTCTAAAAAGGTAGTCACAAAAAATAAATTTTATTACATTTGCCTGCGTTAAACAACGGCATCGTGGCCGAGTGGCTAGGCAGAGCTCTGCAAAAGCTTGTACAGCGGTTCGAATCCGCTCGATGCCTCTACAAAAAGCTCCTTTTTTAAGGGGCTTTTTTAATTTCCCATAAAACCAAATTCTAAAGCTTACAAATATAGTCCTGATTTTAGCTTTCTAGTAAAAAACTACGGCAATTCTCCCGAAGCTATGAGATACAATGATCTTAGAGGTCCTCTATTAAGAAATATATGATTTCGGGAAAATAGTATAGTTAGCGACAAGATCTTAAATCTACAGCCTCCAAAATGGTGTTTTAGAAAAATGATTCAAAAGGGTTAAAAGTTATTCAGAAACTTTCGAAGAAGGTACAGCTCCAGAATCCTGGGGAGTGATCTGATCAATTTGATCCTGGATCTGGTTAATTTCCTGCGGAACAAGTCCCTGTCCTATCAGGAATATTCCAAAGATCATAAGCAATATGCTAATTCCTTTTTTCATCCTGTAGATGCGGTTGGGAGTTAGTTTTCTGTTCAGCTTTTTGGCAGCCAGAATTTTAAAAATATCTATGACAAGATATGTTCCTATTACACTACTGAAAAAAATCAGAATCCGATTCATTTCCATTTCCATCTGCGGACCAAAAACAATGATCAATCCCAGCCAGAAACCAAGTACTCCAATGTTGATGAAATTCAGCAGAAATCCTTTGGCTGCCAGCCCCAGGTAATCTCGTTTGTTGAGTTTTTGAATTTCGGGTACTTCTTCGTGTTGTAAAACACGTTTGGTCTGTATG
Source organism: uncultured Flavobacteriaceae bacterium (assembly GCA_964627595.1). GTDB lineage: Bacteria > Bacteroidota > Bacteroidia > Flavobacteriales > Flavobacteriaceae > Salinimicrobium. The sequence goes on from CAZVKA010000002.1 coordinate 44,528, forward strand.
AACTGAATAATTCCGTAGGTAACCAGAATCCCTCCTCCAAAAATAAAAAGAGCCGGATCATCTTTGATCCGGTTCAGAAGTTTAGTGGTACTAAAATAAGCAATGAGCAGAAAGATAACATCAGCAAAGATAACTCCAATGTCAAAGGATAAAGCCGCTCTAAAACCTTTTATGGCAGCTGTTTCTAATAGCACGAAAAAAACCGGGCCCAGTAGAAATGCGAGGAAAAACCCCAAAGGAATGGCTGCCAGAATATCTTGAAACATCAGGAGGTTTTGAATTTCTGCAAAGGTAATATTTTACACAACTTATAAAATTTTACCTCCAAGGCTGGTTTTTTGGTCTACTTCATCAGGTCTGCCATGGATCTCCACAACTCCTCCTAGTTTAGCAGAGGCCTTACAATAACGGGTTGCGTAGATCTCTCCCCGCCCACCAGAACTTACACTAATTTGAGTATCTTTTGTTTTGAGATCTTTTCCATAGAATTTACCGCCTGTGTTAACCTCAACCTCTTGATCTTCGGCCTGTCCTTTTACAGTAATATTACCTGCAGTTACGATTTTTGACCTCACACTTTGGGCATCTACTTCAGCAAATACCGCGGCTCCCTCCTGAGATCTCAAAATGAGCAGTTTTCCTTTCAAAATTCCTTTGATCTTCACGATAGAGCCTTCATTGGCATCAATGGTCTCTATAGAATTACCATAAACTGTAATGACGGTATTATCGTTAGACCAAATATTGTCGAGAGAAAGACGAATCTCCAGCCGGTCCTGGACAATCTGGAATTTCACCTTTTCCTTACTGTGGCCGGTGATTTCGATTCTGTTTTTTTCTGAAGGTACAACGATGACCTCCACCCCGTTAAAGGTTTTCACCTCCCTGAAATTTCCAAGGTCATTTTCAATGTTCTGTCCTTTTACCTCGAAAGCAAAAAGGACTAAAACGACTATAGAAAACAGGTTAAACTTTCTTTGATTAATGCTCCACTTCATTTCTTGTTCCTATTAAATTAAAATCGAGATGCCGCTTTACAAGATCTGCATTTTTTACGTTGACATAGACTTCGTCCCCTAATTGATAAACTTTTTTGGTCTTTCTGCCTATAATTGCATAATTCTCTTCATCAAAGTCAAAATGATCTTCCCTGATATCCCTTAATCTTACCATTCCTTCACATTTATTGGCAATGATCTCTACATAGATCCCCCATTCGGTCACCCCTGAAATAACGCCTAAAAACTGTTCGTCATTGTGCTCCTGCATAAATTTGATCTGCATGTACTTGATAGAATCCCTTTCGGCATTAACTGCCAGGCCTTCCATTTGACTGCTATGCTGACATTGCTCTTCATATTCCTCCTCTTTTGCAGATTTCTGTCCATCCAGGTAATGCTGAAGAAGCCTGTGAGCCATAACATCTGGATATCTCCTAATTGGCGAGGTAAAGTGAGAATAATGACTAAAAGCCAGCCCGTAATGCCCAATATTCTCAGTGCTGTAATAGGCCTTGCTCATGGTCCTGATAGCCAGAGTATCCACAAGATTCTGCTCTTTTGTACCCTGTACATCCTGCAGAAGTTTGTTTAGGGATTTGCTGATATTCTTATGGTCTTTAAGATTTAGTTTATGGCCGAATTTCGAAACCAGAGATTGCAAAGCTGAAAGCTTTTCATCATCGGGATCATCATGGCATCTATACACAAAGGTTTTCTTTGGTTTTTGCTTCCCAATAAATTCTGCTACCTTTTTATTGGCCAGTAACATGAATTCTTCAATAAGTTTATTAGCGTCTTTAGAAGTTTTGAAAAAGACACCTACAGGTTCGTTCTTTTCATCCAGCTCGAACTTCACTTCTACCTTATCAAAAGAAATCGCACCCTCCTTCATACGTTTATTGCGCATGATCTTTGCGATCTTATCCATTTTTAGGATCGCTGAAACAATAGCATCATCTGCATGATACATTTCCCCTGTCAGGGAAAGATCGGCAGGAATTTCCCCGGCAGTGGTTTCTATGATGTATTGTGCTTCTTCATAAGCAAAACGGGCATCAGAGTAGGTTACCGTTCTTCCGAACCATTGGTCGAGTAATTCTCCTTTGTCATTCATCTTAAAGACTGCAGAAAAAGTATATTTTTCTTCGTTAGGTCTTAAAGAACACGCATTATTGGAAAGTACCTCAGGAAGCATGGGAACCACACGATCTACCAAATAGACCGAGGTAGCCCTGTTAAAGGCCTCTTCATCGAGAATGGTGCCCGGTTTCACATAATGTGATACATCGGCAATATGTATTCCTATCTCATAATTTCCATCCTCAAGTTCTTCAAAACTAAGGGCATCATCAAAATCTTTAGCATCCTTTGGATCTATAGTGAAAGTGAGGGTATCCCTCATATCCCTTCTTTTCTTGATCTCTGACTCCTGAATAGAAGTATCTAGTTTTCCTGCGAACTCTTCGACTTCAGCGGGAAATTCATGAGGCAGTCCGTACTGAGCGAGAATGGCATGGATCTCGGTATGATGTTCCCCAGGCTTACCCAGTACCTGCACTATCTTACCAAAAGGTGAATCGGCTTTCTCGGGCCAGTCTTCCAATTCGACAACCACTTTGTCCCCGTTTTTAGCCTCACCAATCTTGTTCTTTTGAACAAAAATATCAGTATACATCTTTGCATCGGCTATGGAGACAAACCCAAAGTTCTCCTGCAGCTGGAGCACCCCTACAAAACGTGTTTTCTTTCTGTTAATGACCTGGGTAATTTCCCCTTCAGGTTTTTTATTACGCCTTCTTTTATACACATAGATTTCTACTTCATCCCCGTCGAAGGCCTTATTAATATTATTAGCGGGAATAAAAACGTCATCCTCCAACTCTTCAACCACCACATACCCCGATCCTTTTGAGGTCATATCAAGGAATCCGTTATAATAATCTGCCGTTGATGAAAGCAGGTATTTTCCTTTCTCAACTTCTTCAATTTTCTTTTTGGCAGTCAATTGTGCCAGAGTACGTATGATCCTATTACGGTTAGTGGGATCATCAACACCCATCTTGGCGGCGATCTGCTTATAATTAAAAGGTTTTCCTGAATTTTTCCGTAGAATCCCCAGAATGGTTTTTGTCACATTTTCCAGGGTGGGGGTTTTTTTTCTGTTATTCTTCTTTCTTGTCATTTGTTGTATTAAGCTATAAAATTAAGCCTTATATCTTACTTCAGCCGATTTTTAGGTAATATTTTGAATTAAGACGGAAATCTGTTATAGATGATCCCAGAGAGTTGTTAACATTATTTTAGTTAATATTAACATTAAGAACATCTAATCTTAAAATTTTCCTAATTTAGTTTAATTCTTACTGGGCTTAATACTAAGATATGAGTAAATCCACGAAAATAACATTGATTTTCGTCTTAATTTTTGTGATTGGAGTATTAGCATTTGTCACTTTTATAAATCACACTTTGAATAATCCCAGTTATTCCCTGGAAGATAATACTCAGGAAGATCCTTATCTAAAATTCTCCCATAATTAAAAAATTGGTATCTTTAGTAGCAACACCCTGCTATGAAAGATTTTGTGCTACTTGCCACCTTTACCTTCCCGCATGAATATGCGGTACTGAAGTTACTTCTTGATCAAGAGGATATCCATTATTTTTTCGAGAACGAAACTATGGTAGGGGTTTTTCCCTTTTACTCCAACGCTTTGGGAGGAATCCACCTCAAAGTTCATAAACAGGACAGAGATCGGGCGCTGGAAATTCTCAACTCTCACAACGGTAATTCATCTCCTCTCAAGATAGTTTAGTTGTTAACACATATATTATATATTTCTTTTTCTTTCTTTTTTAAAAAATTAAAATGGAGTCTATGATAGCTTGTTAATATGTGGCATAAGTTTTTGAAGAAAGTTTTGGATGTTTAGCTGAAAGCAATCTAGCAACAGGTTATGAACATCAGCTAAAGAAAGTAACTCTCTGACTATAAAAGATCTTAAGACTTTCTTAACAATTGTTCATAACGAAATGTAAATTTAAATGTATTAAAACTTTATGGAAATCGATTGTTCACAACCGTTTTTTGGGTGCTGAAAACTTTCAGAAAAATGAGGAATAAAAAATTTGATTCTCTCAGAAATTAATGCCTATGGGTTATTAGAGCGAATATTCCAAATTTCCTTTTTATTTTTTCATTCAATCTTATGAACAAAAAGAGGTGAATTGTAAGAGCTTAATTTTTAAAGTATTGTAACATTTAATTAACAATAGTAAAAATTGACGTTGATAAGCCTATTTTCTACCTTTGTCCATTCTTAAACACAAAATCATGAAGATCTCAATTGGAAATGATCACGCAGGTACCGAGTATAAATTTGAAGTACTTGAATATCTCAAGTCACAGGGAATAACGGTTATCAATCACGGTACTGATTCTGAAGATAGTGTGGATTACCCAGACTTTGTTCATCCCGTTGCTAAAGATGTGGAAAACAAAACGTCAGATTTTGGGATCATTATCTGCGGAAGCGGAAACGGTGCAAACATGACCGCTAACAAACACCAGGGAGTTCGATCGGCTTTATGCTGGTCAAAAGAGATCGTTCAACTGGCCAGGGAACACAATAATGCAAATGTGCTTAGTATTCCTGCCAGATTTACTTCTAAACCCCAGGCTCTAGAAATGGTTAAAACCTTTCTTAATACAGAATTCGAAGGAGGTCGTCACCAAAACAGGGTAGAAAAGATATCCTGTACTTAATTCAAATCAACAATGAAAATTTTTGTCAAAGCTTTTGAAGAGTTAAACCTTCATGAGCTATATGAACTGTTACAGCTTCGAGCTGAAGTTTTTGTAGTGGAACAGGATTGCGTGTATCAGGATATTGACGGCAAGGATCAAAAGGCTTTGCATGTGTTGGGTTATGAGGATGGAAAACTGGTGGCCTATACCCGCATTTTTCCTCCCGGTATTTACTTTAAAGAAGCTGCGATAGGTAGGGTGGTGGTTAAGGACAGTAGCAGGAAGAATAACTATGGACATGAAATACTAAAAGCTTCCATTAAAGCAATTGAAGACCACTATAGAACTCATACTATTAAACTTTCAGCGCAAACCTATCTCATTAAATTCTATGAAGCACATGGGTTCCAAGAGGTGGGAGAAGGATATTTAGAAGATGGTATTCCTCATATCGCTATGCTGAAGGATTAAATCACCTAAGTAGATCCCTATATTCTTGAGGATTATCAAGAAGCTTTCGGGCCTCAAGTATCTCGGGATTATTTTCCACATAGTACTCATATAATCCTTCCTTATAAAAATACCTTTTGATGATCTCATCACTGAGGATGTTCTTGATCTCCTGTTTTTTATCATTCAAAGCCTCTTGTTTGGAAGCTTCAAGCGATCTTCTGATCTTTTTAAAATCTGTTTCTATTTCATCGTCAAAACCTTCAAATTGCGCAGCCTTGTCCAGTTCCTCAAGCTGTTTTTCAGTGAAGGTCTGATAATTAAAATCTGTTGATGCCAGAAAAGATTTGAATTCAGCAAAATCCTTGTCGGTAAAGGTGAAATCTTCGGGAGATGCCAAATCATGGGTGTAGTAATACTCAGTGGCGAAATCGAAAATAGCGTTTTGTTGCAGGATGGCGGTAGTAATGTTGCTGTATTCTGAGGTTTCGAGTTGAATATCTGGAAGGATTCCGCCTCCGTCGAATACCTTTCGCCCATTTCGAGTCTGGAATTCGTTATAATCTTCTTTAGTGAATCGTTGTGCGTTGCCTTTCTCATCGCGATGTTGATAATCGAGTGCCTGTATGCATCTTCCACTTGGAGTGTAATATCTTGAAATGGTCACTTTTAACTGGGTGCCGTAGGTAAGGTCTTTTGGCCTTTGCACCAGGCCTTTTCCAAAACTTCGGGCACCAATGATCACTGCCCTGTCAAGGTCCTGTAGGGAACCTGCCACGATCTCGCTGGCAGAAGCACTACGCCCATTGATCAATACGACCAGCGGGATTTCAGCATCTATAGCCTTCCGTGTCGTATAGAAGGTTTGATTGTATTTTTCTACCGCAGATTTTGTGCTGGTGATCAGCTCCCCTTCGGGAATAAAAATATTGGCCACATTAATGGCTTCAGAAAGTAAGCCTCCCGGATTTCCTCTAAGATCCAAAATGATCTTCTCTGCTCCCTCCTCCTTCAATTCCTTAAAAGCCTTTAAAGTTTCTGTAGATGCATTACGGTTGAATTGTGAGAGGACAATATAGCCTGTGTTCTCGCTGATCAATTTATAAAAGGGAACAGCTTTAATTTCAATAGAGCCGCGAGTGAGGATGGTTTTCTTGGTTTCGCCCCTACGGTTATAAGTGAGCTCTACCTGGCTGTTTGGAGCCCCTTTCAGTAGTTCTCCCGCATCTTCATTAAAATCGGCCACGGTAATATTTCCAATCTTTATAATTTCATCTCCGGCCTTTAATCCGGCTTTATCTGCAGGGTAATCCTTATAAGGTTCAATAATGGTGATTTTATTATCTCTTATTCCTACGGTTGCTCCTATGCCATTATATTCGCCTTCATTGTTGATTCGGGCAGCCTGTACTTCCTGCTCGTTCCAGTAGTGGGTATAGGGATCGAGATCTTCGAGCATAGCATTTATAGCCGTGTCCATCAATTCAGCAGGATTGGTCTCGTCAACATAGTTCAAGTTGAGCTCTTTAAAAAGGGTGGTGAAGATCTCAATCTGTTTGGCAATCTCAAAAAAATCTGACTTAAAACTAACTGTACTGATGAACAGGACAGTTACCATTGAGATAACTCCTGTTGTCTTCGCAATTTTCTTTTTCATGGCACCTTATTTTTCTTTCTCAGCAAGGGTTTTCAACAGTTCTTCTGTAGCTGAAAAGATCCTGGAATAAGATGCTTTTTCCCTGCCGGTATAGAGGAACATGAAGGCGTATTTGGAGCCCAGGCTGTTGATAACAAGGTACTTATTTTTTCTGAAAGCTTCCCGCATCAAGCGTTTCAATTTAATACGGTCTACTGCTTTTTTATGATTTCTTTTAGGAACTGAGACCCCTACTTTGTGAAAGTCTTCACATTTATCTGAAAGCGGAAGATAGATAAGGCGCAAGGGGTATTTTTTAATAGACCTGCCTTCTGTGAACAATTTACCAATTAGCACCTTGCTCTTTAGTTTTTCCTGTTTTCCGAAGCTTTCATTCATAAGGTAAAATTATTCATTTCAGAATTTATAAAGTGCTTGACAGTTGATTAATTCCTAAATGAAATAAAAAAAGCCTCTTCCAGAGAAGAGGCTTGAATTAATTGGAGGTAATTTTTTATTTAAGATAAATATTATTATCCCTGTTGATATCTGCCATTAGGCCTGAAGGGTCAATTTCTATGGAAGAGATCTGGTCTTTTGATTTTTCTAGAGAAAAGGTATAAGTAGGATAAGCCCACGCCCAGTCTCTTTCTACCGTTCTGTTGCTTCCTTCGGAAGCCGGCTTTTCCCATCTCATCATCTGTAGCGGAATATACACCAACTCTGAAGTTCCATCCTCATAAGTCACATTTACCTCTATGGGCATTGGCATCAATCCAATACGCTCAAGGGTAACTTTCGTTCCCGAAGCGTCTTCCTCCACATTCTTTACAGCATAATCAATAGTATTAGTGGTTTGGGTCCAGTCCTGCAGGTACCAGTCCAGTTCAGCTCCTGAAACCTTTTCGGCTACTCTTATAAAATCGTTTGGCGTTGGATGCTTGAATTTCCAGTCGTTGTAATATCTCTTAAGCGTTTTCTGAAGGTTTTCCTCTCCAATGATGTATCCCAACTGAGCAAGGAATACACCACCCTTAGAGTATGCCGAAGCGCCATAAGCAGCATTATATTCAAATCGGTCAGCGTGGGTGGTTTGAGGTTGTTCTACGCCTGAAGTTGCTAGTCGATTGTAACTGATATAAGCACTCTCAAAAGGATTTTCTTTATTCTGGTTCATCACTTTATTCATAGCTAAACTCGAAATATAAGTGGTAAAACCTTCATCCATCCATTCATGGATGCTCTCATTGGTAGCCATAAGATGCTGAAACCAGGCGTGAGCCAATTCGTGAGAAGTAACCCCTACCAGGCTGCCAAAATTTCTCTCTCCTGTGATCAATGTAAGCATGGCGTATTCCATACCACCGTCTCCTCCCTGAACGACCGAATACTGAGGCCAGGGATACGGACCTATATTTTCGTTAAAAAATAAAAGCAGTTCTTCGGTTTTTGGTTGCAGATTCTTCCAGTTTTCTTTGATATCGGGGTTATCCTTGTAGATAAAATGAAGAATTGTTCCGTCTGCAGCCGTACGTTTGTCATGGATGTATTCCGGGTCTGCAGCCCAGGCAAAATCATGGACCTTTTCGGCTATGAAATGCCAGGTGTGTTTATCACCTTTTGAAGGCTTTACCTTTACACCTTCGTCTTCATAACCGTGACCAATTTCGTTGGGATTTTGAAGCACCCCGCTTGCACCAACCGTATAAGATTTATCAACTCTTATCTTTACATCGAAATTACCCCATACACCATGCCATTCTCTACCTATGTATGGATCGGCATGCCATCCCTGGAAATCATATTCAGCAAGTTTTGGATACCATTGAACCATTGATAAAGCCACTCCTTCACTGCTATTCCTTCCAGAACGCCTTATCTGCTCAGGAACCTGGCCTGAAAACTGCATTTTGAAGGTCACCTTATCCCCCGGCAAAATAGGTTTATCCAGTTCAACTTCTAAAACGGTACCTACCTCTTCATATGTAAGAGGTTGCCCATCCTTGGTGAGGGAATTGACTTTTAGAAAACCTTGTTGGGAAGGAGAAAGTTTTGAAATACGGTCTCCCACTCTGCTGTCCGGGTCAGATATTGTGCGGGATCTTACATCCATTTCACTGCCCGGTTGAAATGCATTGTAGAACAGGTGGTAAAAAACTTTATTAAGGGTATCTGGAGAATTGTTGGTGTACACCAGTTCCTGGTCTCCGGAATAATTAAAATTCTTGACATTCATGTCCACATTCATCTTATAGTCGACATGCTGTTGCCAGTATGAAGTATTGTTCTGGGCATTTGCACCCATTGTGGCCATAAGGCCAATTGCTATCAATAGTTTTTTCATTTTTATCTAGAGAGTTTATCTGCCATTATAAGGGCATTATACAAATTGGCCATTTTTCCTGAAGAGGATATCTGGCTGAATCTTTTGGTATTGGAAGGGTCCCCGCCAATAACTACAGTGGCATTAGAACTTAGTCCGCTTTCCATGATCACTCGCTTCACCTGTTCTGCAGAAAGTTTCGGGTAATAAGAACGTATCATCGCAGCGATCCCTGAAACAGCCGGTGCGGCCATTGATGTTCCCTGCATGAATTCATATTCATTATTGGGAGTGGTAGACCAGATCTGTGTTCCCGGTGCAAAAACATCCACATTTGAAGCTCCGAAATTGGAAAAAGATGCAATCATGTCAGATCCGTAGGTGAAATTTAAAGCTCCAACTGTTAGTACATTATTAGCGATTTCTCTTGGATTCTCTGGAGTTTGATCATTGGGATAAACTCTTTTTTGATCCAGGTCAAGACCTTCATTTCCGGCGGCGTTCACTATGAGTACGTCATTTTTAGCGGCGTATTTAATAGCATCGTTCACCCATTCTGGATGGGTGGAAAAATATTTTCCAAAACTTGTATTGATGATGCTTGCACCATTATCTACGGCATATCGTATTGCCAGTGCAATGTCCTTGTCATACTCATCGCCGTCAGGTACCGCTCGAATTGCCATGATCTCCACGTTATTCGCAACCCCATTGATCCCAATGTTGTTATTTCTTTCTGCAGCAATGATTCCTGCAACGTGGGTACCGTGCTTGATATCCTTTTTATCTGTGGTGGGACCTGTAACATCATTGTTCCCATAGTTGGTATCATTGATATCATTGGGATCATCCCCTACAACTGCTCTTCCATCCAACTCCATATTGAAGTGGGAATTAAGCCTTCCTGAAAAGTAATCAATGGCTTCATTAAGTTGCGTAATGGCTTCAGGAATATTTCCATTTACATTGCTCATTACCTGAAACAGAAAACCTTTATACTGTTGCATCTCTTCAGTTTGGGCTTCCATCGCCTGCAACTCTTCGATAGTATAATCTTCCTTTCCTATTTTTTGAGACACGGCCTGGTGAGCCATTTTTAGCTGTTGATGTATGCCTTCATACTGATTTTTAAGTCCCAACGCTTCATTATACTCTTTGTCATACTCGGCTTTGGCACGCATGTAAAGATCAAATTCCTCTTTATTTTCAGGTTTTACGGCAGATGCAGGCACGCCGTCATATTTAGGTTTCAGTTTTTTAAGGATGCGTACATATTCCATGTTTTCCTCAACCGCATCTCCAAGGAAATTCCAACCGTGAACGTCATCTACGTATCCGTTATTATCATCATCCCGGTTATTGTTTGGGATCTCGTCTTCATTGGTCCAGATAACTCCATCGAGGTCTTCGTGGGTAATATCAACTCCGCTATCTATGACTGCAACAATGACTTTATTACCTTTTCTGTTTTTAATAATTTCTGAATAGGCTTTCTGCACACTCATTCCGGGGATGGTATCTGCAACCAGATCAGCTCCTCCCCATCCCTTTAATTCGGTATCGGTAAGATCTGATACCTTGAGCGGCATGGTATCAATATTTTCGATTGGAGTAGAAACAACGGCCGGTGCAGAACTGCTGCAACCCGCAACCGTGATTGCCAATCCGGCAATAAGTAAGGGTCTAAAAATTGGGATTTTCATAATTTTATTAGTTAAAAAGTTCATTAAAAGTGTAAACCTGGTCAAGTCTCACTCCTTTTTCGGTATGTTTTACAGTGATGATCTTGTTATGAGCGTCGTGCTCCAGGAAGAGGTAGTAATTTTCATCTGCAGCCCTGTTCAGGAACGCTTTTTTCTCGGGAAGGGTTAGCAAAGGCCGGGTATCATACCCCATGACGAACGGCAGTGGAAGGTGTCCGGCAGTTGGCAGCAAGTCGGCCATAAAAACCAGTTTTTTTCCTTTATAGTCAATATGGGGGATCATTTGTTTGTCTGTGTGTCCATCAACATAAAGTATTCCAAAATCCAATTCTGACGTATCCTGGAATGCTTCAGAAGTACGATCTATAAAATTTAGTTGTCCGCTATCCTGCATGGGCAGAATATTTTCCTTTAAAAAAGAGGCTTTCTCGCGGTCATTTGGATTTGTTGCCCACTCCCAGTGTTCTTTATTGCTCCAGAACCTTGCATTTTTGAAGGCCGGTTCATAACCCGTACGATCCTTGTTCCACTGTATGCTTCCGCCGCAATGGTCAAAATGCAGATGGGTCATGAACACATCAGTAACATCGTCTTTGTGGAACCCGTGTTTCTGAAGGGATTTGTCTAAATTATCATCCCCCCACGGGTAATAATAACCAAAAAATTTCTCACTTTGTTTGTCACCCATTCCTGTATCGATAAGAATTAGGCGGTCACCATCTTCAATAAGCAGACAGGTGGCGGCAATATCGATCATGTTATTCTCATCTGCAGGGTTGGTCCTGTTCCAAATAGATTTTGGAACTACTCCAAACATTGCCCCGCCGTCTAATTTGAAATTGCCGGCTTCGATAGGATATATGGTCATAAAATTCTTTCTTTTTTGCTGAAAATTCCTGAAAATGCAAAATACTAAAACCTGATCATAAACTTTAAACCTGATCTGCTAAGAACAGTAGTATTTAACAAAATTTTCAGCACTTTGGTAGATTCAGCGTAAATATAGGACTTTTTCACCGGGCTGGATTTCATCGTGGTAATGGAAAGGCCGTTTATGATCTTCTGGATCTATGATGAGAATAGGCAATATTTTATCATCTCCCAGTTTATGTTGTTTTACCCAGTTTCGGGTTGTAATGAGCTCTTCTACTTCTTCTATGTTTTCTTCAACGTCACCCCTTTTGATCTTGAGTATCCAGGGTGCAAGCTCTGTCTTGCTGGCGAACATGGAAGAAGCCTTTATCCTGTCCAGTAATTCTACGCCAGCGCCGTCATCCTGCGGCGCGAATAAAACAATGTTTTGAGGAATGTAAAAAGCGTCATGTGCTACCTGTGCCGCGAGTAGATTGATCTCGTTATTACCGGTAAGCGCGATGAATGTTCCTTTATCAAAAGCAAGGGCGTTTTCCATGGTCTCCTCCTTAAGGATATTTCCATGCACGCTTTCGAATCCCTGACTTTTAGCTTCATCCACCAGCTCTCTGTTGGAGTCCACGAAAGTAATTTCATCCTGATCCTTGAGATGCTTAGCCAGATATACCCCCAGCGGATTTGCTCCAAGGATAAGAATACCACTCCTGCTTTCCTGGTGGATAAGCTCCCCCCTTTTTCGCAACCAGTTAGTGGTCCAGGTAAGTAATACAGGTACACTAAGCGTTGTGAAAATCGCCATGAATACCAGAATGGAAAATATTTCGGCAGTGATGATGCCCATCTCCAGTCCTATCCCGGCGATGATGATCTCTACCGCACCCCTTCCATTCATTCCGGTTCCCACGGTGACTCCTTCCCGCCAGCCAAATCCACTGGGCAGGTAGAATAATGCTGTACCCACTATTTTTCCTATCATAGCTACAAGTACGACAGTGGTAAGCATTAGAAGGTTCGTTTGAAATACCTCAAGAGTAACATTGAATCCCGCTGAAACGAAGAAAATGGGTGCCAGGAAACCTATGGAAATATCGTGGAAGATGTCATTGACTTCCTTTGAGATCTGACGGTTGAACACCCCGTCCCTTATGAAGAGACCGGCCATAAATGCGCCAAGAATGCTGTGCAGGCCTGCCAGTTCTGCAAGTTCACTAAACCCAAATACAATTATTAAGATAAGGGTAAAATGAAAAGTGCGGTTTCTAATATTATTGTCACTTAAAAAACGTCCTAATATAGGGAGCAGGAAATATCCTGCGAGTGCCGTGAAGGCGAAGAAAAGAAGTGCTTTACCGGCCACCCAAATTAAACCAAGGGTGTCAATACTTCCCACATCGATAAAACTCAACATTCCCGCGAATATAACCAATGCGAGGGTGTCTGAGATCAAAGCTCCTGCCATCAATACATAAGCAATGCGAGTATTTAGCAGCTTAAGATCAACTAAAATTCGGCTTTTTGTGGCCAGGGAAGTCACTCCCACTGCAATAGCAACAAACAAGGCGGCGAGATCTGTGCCCCCAAAGAACTTTATGGTGTAATAACCCATTCCAAAGGGAACTATAAAACCTCCTATGGCAGCAAGTAATCCCGGCCAGGAAGCCTTTCCCAAATCCCTGAAATTGATCTCTATTCCAATATAAACCATGAGAAGAATGATACCTACTTCAGCAAGGACCGAGATCATTTCAGAAGTTTCTAAAAGCCCAAGTACGGCCGGTCCCAAGACGATACCAATTACCAATTCCCCTAAAATGGGGGGATAACCCAGCCTTTTAGCACTTGTACCACCTATCCAGGCTCCGGCGAGAATGATTAGCAGACTTAAAATATTAAACTCTTCCATGGAGATGATTTTCGTAAGGGTTCTTAATAAAAAATTTTTCAGAAGCAGTCATTTTTTCGCTTCCTGGTAATTTTCACTTAAAAATAGCAGATTTTTTATAGAATGGTAATTACAGACGCATTTTCTTTTATTTTTGTGAAAACCAGTCGAAAGAAATAATTGTCATGAAGGAATTTTTAGACATACTTCATCATGAGTTTGAATTGCCTTTGGCAAATCCTGTACTGGTGTTCGCATTGATCCTTCTTATTATCCTTATCTCTCCTATTGCGCTAAGAAGGCTCAATATCCCTGGAATAATAGTCCTTATCATTTCTGGGATCGTAATAGGGCCATATGGAGTTGGTATCATCGAACAAAGCTCGGCTATTGATCTGTTTTCCACCATAGGACTTTTGTATATCATGTTCATCGCAGGACTCGAGCTGGATATGAACCAGTTCAAAGCCAACAGGAACAAAAGCTTCCTTTTTGGGTTCTTTACCTTTATCATTCCTTTGACCATAGGTTATCCAGTGTGTTATTATTTGCTGGGATATGATTTTAATGCCAGTTTTTTAACAGCCAGTATGTTTGCTACCCACACCCTCCTTACCTATCCTATTGTAAGTAAGATGAAGGTTTCAAAAAATGAGGCTGTAGCCATCACTGTGGGAGGAACCATACTTACAGATACGGCTGTTCTTATCATTCTTGCTGTGATCATGGGGAACCATGAAGGTACTTTGAATATGGCTTTTTGGCAAAGGCTCATTGTCTCGCTCACCATTTTTTCAGCTATTATTTTCCTGGTCGTTCCCAGGATCGCGAAATGGTTCTTTACCAGAATGGAAAATGAGAAACATTCCCACTACATTTTCGTGCTTTCTGTTGTATTTATAGCTGCTTTTATGGCTGAACTTGCAGGTGTGGAACCCATTATTGGTGCTTTTTTGGCTGGGCTGGGATTGAACAGGCTTATTCCTCATTCTTCGGCACTCATGAACAGAATAGAATTTATTGGTAATTCTCTGTTCATTCCTTTTTTCCTCATCAGTGTGGGAATGTTGGTAGACATCACTGTCATCTTCAGTGGTCCTACGGCATTAATTGTGGCTGCGACCCTTAGTGTGGTCGCTATTTTCGGAAAATGGCTGGCCGCCTTTTTCACTCAGCTGGTATTCAGGTATTCTGCTTCCCAAAGAAAGGTGATCTTTGGATTGAGCAGCGGACATGCTGCCGCGACCCTGGCAGTGATCATTGTGGGATTCAACGCCGGTATCATAGAAGAGAATATCCTGAACGGAACAATTATTTTAATTCTCGTCACCTCTATTGTAGCTACTCTGGCCACGGAAAGGGCAGCGAAAAAAATGGCTGCTGAGGCAAGGGATATTCCCGTTGCAGAGATAAAAAATTCCGATGCTTACAAGAGTGAATCAATCCTTTTGCCCATTGCCAATATTCTAAATTTTGACAAGCTTCTGGAATTCGCCATTCTCATAAAGGATAAGGCATCTCCCAATCCTATTTCTATTTTATCTGTAGTACCCAATAATGAGGAAGCCGAAGTGAATATAGCCCGGGCTACAGATAAGCTGGACGATTTTGTAAGGCAGGCTTCTGCAGCAGAAACCCGTGTTAATATTCTGGCTGCCATTGATCATGATGTGGCGGCGGGAATTGCCCGAAAATCTAAGGAAATAATCGCTGATTTAATTATCCTGGGCTGGCCTACTCAAAAAGGGCTCATGGATAAATTGATTGGGAAGAAAATGGAGCGCATCATTTCAGCCAACTCTAAAACATCTTTTGTTACCTATTTTAACCGGCCCCTAGCAACTCACAAAAGGATCTTTGTGATCGTGCCGCCTCTGGCCGAAAAGGAGAACGGATTTGTACTATGGATCAAAAAGATTGATCTTTTAGCCAAGGAATTAACTGTACCCGTAAGAGTGAATTGTACTACAGAAACTTCCGCAGAAATAAAAAAGGTGCTGAAGGAACTTAAAACCGATTCCCCGTTCCAATACAACAGGTTTTCTGCCTGGGAAGATTTCCTTATCCTGGGAAAAGATATGCTTGAAGATGATATCGTGATCCTGGTCTCTGCCAGAAAAAATAATGCTTCCTTCCAACCTATATTACCCACCATACCTGTAAAGTTGGAGAAATACTTCTTTGATAAAAGCCGTATCATAATTTATCCCTAAAAAACGGCCACTTCCTCCCTTACTTACTTTTGCTTAAATTGCCTTTTTTCACCTGAAAAAGGTAACTTTAACCCATATTAAAGAACACGAATAGATGTTAGAGCTGGCAGGATTAGTTATTTTGGGAATACTGGCCCAGTGGGTGGCATGGAAAACAAAGACCCCCGCAATTTTACCCCTTATTTTGATCGGACTTTTTGTGGGTCCCATTTCCACGCTTCTTTCTGAAGACGGTACCAAGTGGCTGGAGCCAATTTGGAACGGGCACGAAGGGGTGTTTCCCGGAGAAAGCCTGTTTTACTTCGTTTCTCTAGCCATTGCCGTTATTCTTTTTGAAGGGGGCCTTACCTTGAGAAAAGGAGAAGTTGGTAATATTGGCCCTGTGATCATTAAACTCATAAGTGTAGGTGTGATAGTTACCTTTTTTGGAGCCGGCCTTGCGGCACATTTCATTTATGGATTTTCCTGGCAGATCTCTTTTCTGTTTTCTTCCCTGATCATCGTGACCGGTCCAACCGTGATTTCACCTATTCTTAGGAATATTCCTCTTAAAACACATGTTTCTTCCATTCTTAAATGGGAAGGGATCCTGATAGATCCTATAGGGGCATTGATCGCGGTTTTAATGTACGAATTCATAAGGGTAGAAGGAGGACAGGATTTCACCATGACCGCATTAACAGAATTTGGAAAGATCATCCTGTTTGGATTCACTTTTGGATTCACCTTTGCCCATATCCTGGCCTTGCTCATAAAGCGGAATATCATACCACATTACCTGTTGAACGTATTTACACTGGCAACTGTTCTGGGAGTCTTTGTCCTGGCTGATACCTTTGCTCATGAGAGCGGATTACTCGCGGTGGTGGTAATGGGTATGGTGATGGGGAATAAGGATCTTCCCAATATCAAGGAACTTTTATATTTTAAAGAATCCCTGAGTGTTTTGCTAATATCAATCCTGTTTATTCTGCTGGCTGCAAACATAGAAATTGAGGAGCTCATGCTTATTTTCAACTGGAAAGCTCTCGCGTTGTTTGGAGCCGTCATGCTCCTGGTTAGACCTGTTGGAGTTATTTTGAGCTCTCTTGGATCTGGATTAAAGGTCAACGAAATAGCCTTTATTAGCTGGGTGGGCCCTCGTGGGATCGTGGCGGCCGGTATCGCTTCCCTTTTTGGTTTAAAACTGGCCCGGGAAGGCGTGCCGGGTGCCGAATATATCACCCCATTGGTATTTATGGTCGTATTACTTTCAGTTCTGTTAAACGCGACAACAGCTCGACTATTTGCTCGCCTGGTAGGCGTATTTATAAAGAATTCTGAAGGAATCCTAATAATAGGAGCCTCTTCCCTGTCCCGAATTATTGCGAAGTACCTGCAGGACAACAAAAGGCACGTGGTACTGGTAGATAATAATGCCGATAATATTAGGAAAGCCAAAGAACTGGGGCTCGATGCCATTGACGGAAGTGTTTACCAGGATGACCTAATGAACAATATTGAGTTGAATGATATTGGCTATCTCATGGCTATGACCGGGAACAGTGACATTAACAAGACCGCTATCACGAAATTCACCAGACAATTTGGGGAAAAAGGATCCTTCAGGGTGATCTCTTCAGATGAAATGAATGATCCCGAAACCAATCCTTCTGAAGGGCTCTTCTCCCACACAGACGATTATATCAAACTCACTGAGGTAGCGAGAAAATTCCCTACCATTCATGAGGTGGTACTAAACAGCCGCTCCCACTATGAAGGACTCATTGAAATTTCCAAAACAGATCCTGATATTATTCCGCTTTTCGTGAAGAAGGCTTCCGGAGAACTTGAGATCATCCCTTCCCATAGCGCAGAAGTTGAGATAGGAAAAGGGTATCAACTGGTCTACCTGGGTAAAAAGATCCAGAAGGAGGAAGAACAGGAAGAGAATTATGAGGAAACAGTAGAGCACATGGATGCCGAGGATTAGTCCTCGTTCATAGCCTGTAGCAGTTCATCTGTGAGCTTAAGGTTATGATACACATTTTGAACGTCATCATCTTCCTCAAATTTATCCACAAGTTGAAGTATTTTTTTGGCATCTTCTACCGGGAGTTCCACGGAATTGACAGGAATACGCTGTAACTCCGCATTTTTAGGTTCTATCCCTAATTCTTCCAGTTTGGTGTTCATGGTTCCAAAATCGGTGAAAGCTGTGTAGACATAGATGGCATCTTCCTCTTTTTCTATAGTGGTGGCCCCTCCTTCAATGAGTTCCAGTTCAAATTCTTCCATTTGTTGAGCAATAGTTTCCCGGTCAATGGTGAAAACCCCTTTACGATCAAATATAAATTCCAAAGAGCCATTGGTTCCCAGGTTTCCCCCGTTCTTCGAGAATATGGATCGCACTGAAGCCACGGTACGGTTGATATTGTCTGTAGTGCATTCTATGAAGAAAGCGATCCCGTTGGGGCCATAACCTTCAAAAGTAACCAGCTCATAATTATCTGCTTCTGCCCCACTGGCCTTCTTTATGGCGCGTTCTATGGTGTCTTTGGGCATGTTCACCCCTTTGGCATTGGAAATGGCATTACGCAGCGCCGGATTGGCTTCAGGATCGGGACCTCCCCCGTCTTTCACCGCTACACTGATCTCTTTGATCGCCCTGGTGAATTGTTTCGCTCGTTTTTTGTCCTGGGCCCCTTTTCGGTGTTTGATATTCGCCCACTTGCTGTGTCCGGCCATTTTGTAGTCTTTTATCTTAAGTCATTAGACGGTAGACTGTAGAAAAGAAGTACCGCCTAATTGTTCAGGTTTACAAATTTAAAAAATTAGAGGCAGACTCAAAGATTGCAGAAAAGAAAGGAGAGAATCCTCGACTACGCTTGGGGGGACTTAGCTTAAAATTTTATTCGTGCATCCTTGGCCTTATTAAAAGCAAAAAGCGCCCGATCATCGGACGCCTTTTTAAGTATTGTTACAAAACAGTCTTGAATTTTAAATTCTGAGTTCGGAATTACTAGTCGTTCAACTTAAGAACCGCCATAAACGCTTCCTGCGGGATCTCTACATTCCCTACCTGGCGCATACGTTTCTTTCCTTTCTTCTGCTTTTCAAGAAGTTTACGCTTTCGGGAGATATCCCCCCCATAACATTTCGCGGTAACATCTTTTCTAAGCGCTTTTACAGTTTCACGTGCAATGATCTTGGCTCCTATCGCAGCCTGGATTGGAATATCGAACTGTTGCCTCGGGATCAATTCCTTCAGTTTTTCACACATCTTCTTTCCAATATCATATGCGTTATCAACGTGTAACAGGGCTGATAGTGCATCAACTACGTTTCCGTTCAGCAGTACATCGACTTTTACCAGCTTAGACTGGCGCATACCAATTGGGGAATAATCAAAAGAAGCATAGCCTTTAGAAACCGTTTTTAGGCGGTCATAGAAATCAAAAACGATCTCGGCCAGTGGCATGTCGAAGGAAAGCTCTACTCTTTCCGGAGTTAAATAAGTTTGATTGGTGATCTGTCCGCGTTTTTCAATACATAGCGACATCACAGGTCCAACAAAGTCGGCTTTGGTAATAATGGTAGCTTTGATATACGGTTCCTCTACCCTGTCCAGGCTGGATGGCTCCGGAAGGTCTGAGGGGTTGTTCACCAGGATCACTTCATTGGGATTCTTGTGGGTATATGCATAATAAGAAACGTTGGGAACTGTAGTGATCACGGTCATATCAAACTCTCGTTCCAAACGCTCCTGGATGATCTCCAGGTGTAGCATTCCCAGGAATCCACAACGGAATCCGAAGCCTAAGGCCGCAGAACTTTCAGGGGTGAAAACCAGCGAAGCATCATTGAGTTGCAGTTTTTCCATGGAAGCACGCAGATCTTCATAATCTTCAGTGTCTACGGGATAAATTCCTGCGAAAACCATGGGTTTAACATCCTCGAATCCGGGAACCGCTTCGGTAGTCGGATTTTTGGCATCTGTAATGGTGTCCCCTACTTTAACCTCTTTAGCCTCCTTGATGCCGGTGATGAGGTAACCCACATCTCCGGTTTTGATCTCGGTCCGTGGAAATTGCTTAAGTCTCAAAGTCCCTACCTCATCTGCAGAATAGTTCTTGCCGGTAGCAACGAACTTAATATTTTGTCCTTTTTTGATCGAACCATTGATCACCCTAAAGTACGTTTCTACTCCTCGGAAAGGATTGTAGACCGAATCAAAGATAAGCGCACGCAATGGTGCATCCACTTTCCCTGATGGAGGCGGAATTCTTTCAATAATAGCAGCAAGTATGTCATCGATCCCAATGCCTGTTTTGGCACTGGCAGGAATAACATCAGAAGGGTCACAACCTAAAAGATCCACAATATCATCGGTCACTTCTTCAACGTTTGCACTGGGAAGATCAACTTTATTCAACACCGGAATGATCTCCAGGTCGTTCTCTAAAGCCAGGTACAGGTTTGAAATGGTCTGCGCCTGAATGCTCTGTGCCGCATCCACAACCAAAAGGGCGCCCTCACAGGCAGCGATAGAACGGGACACCTCGTAAGAGAAATCCACGTGCCCGGGAGTATCGATCAGGTTCAGAACATATTGCTCACCCTTGTAAGTATAATCCATCTGGATCGCATGACTCTTGATGGTAATACCTCTCTCCCGCTCCAAATCCATACTGTCCAGCAACTGCTCCTGCTTTTCCCTGTCAGTTACAGATCCTGTTGAATCCAGTAGTCTGTCAGCCAGGGTACTTTTTCCGTGGTCAATATGTGCAATTATGCAAAAATTCCGAATATGCTTCATGTGTCAATTTCCAAGATAAATTTCCGCTAAGGGAAATAAGATTTTAAAAGGTACAAATATAGTTTTTTTTAAGGGGCACTAAAGAAATATTCTTTATGCAGAAAGAAGGATTTTTTCTTCATTTTTAAGCCTCTGCATAAAATAACCAAAGCAGAAAATATTCGTTCTTCATTTATGCTTTATTTAAGAATTGTATATCTTGGTTGCTGTTTTACAAACCTGCTTTTAAAGTATTTAAATCCTCCCCCCGGGCTTATGGAAAATACCCAAACTACAACTAGATCGGGCACGAACCGATCCATTATTATTATTGGTGCCCTCTTCTTTATTTTCGGATTTGTGACCTGGCTCAACTCGGTCCTTATTCCTTACCTGAAAATAGCCTGTGAGCTCAACAACTTTCAGTCCTATTTTGTGGTGACCGCATTCTATATCTCTTACCTGGTGATGGCCTTGCCTTCAGCATGGGTGCTGCAAAAGACGGGATATAAAAAAGGAATGTCGCTTGGCCTGTTTGTCATGGCTATTGGGGCGCTTATCTTTATTCCAGCCGCCAATGCCCGTACCTATGAACTATTCCTGCTGGGACTGTTTGTTCAGGGAACGGGACTGGCCTTGTTACAGACTGCGGCAAATCCATACGTGGTGGTGTTGGGTCCTTCAGAAAGTGCTGCGAAGAGGATCAGCATCATGGGGATCTGTAACAAAGTAGCAGGAGTATTGGCACCGATCGTTTTAGGAGCTATTCTGTTCACTTCGGGAGACAATCTGATAGATAACGTAAACGCTTTGGGAGGCACAGAAAAAGCTGCCGCCCTGGATGAACTGGCACAGCGAGTGATCAATCCTTACCTGGTGATGATGGTAATTCTGGTCCTCCTGGGGATCTGGATCTATTTCTCTTCTTTACCTGAAGTCGATGCAGATGCCGAAGATGAAGAACTGGCGAAGACCAACCTTTCCAAAAAGAGCATTTTCCAGTTCCCTCATGTTTTCCTGGGAACGCTTGCTTTGTTCCTTTACGTAGGAGTTGAGGTGATCGCGGGAGATACCATTATCAACTATGCGAATGAGTCTCACGGAATTCCGCTCGACGAAGCGAAGTTTTTCGCGAGTTTTACCCTTGGAGCCATGATCGTTGGATATATCATCGGGATCTTTACCATTCCGAAGTTCATCACCCAGGAGAATGCGCTTAAAGTATCTGCTATCCTGGGACTTGTTTTTGGACTGGTGGCTATTTTCGCTGATGGTTTTACCTCCGTCATGGCCATTGCGCTACTTGGAATAGCTAACGCCCTGGTATGGCCGGCAATCTGGCCTATGGCCCTGGCGGGATTGGGCCGCTTTACAAAGATTGGATCCTCGTTTTTGATCATGGCCATCGCCGGAGGCGCAGTAATACCACCCATCTACGGCTTACTGGCCGATTCCTGGGATCCGCAGCAGGCGTATTGGATCCTTATTCCCTGTTACCTGTACATCCTGTATTTCGCTACCAAAGGATATAAAGTGAGATCTTTGTAAAAGACCTTCAGAAGAAAAATGCTATGAAAAAAAGAACAACAGAACAAGCTTCCCTTTACGATCATCTTGAATGGATGAGTACCGAAGAGATCCTCACCAGTATTAACCGGGAGGATAAAAAGGTGCCGGAAGCTATTGAAAAAGTGATTCCGCAGATAGAAACTATAGTTGATAAAACGGTGGAGCAGATCTCCCGGCACAACGGCAGGCTCTTCTACATTGGTGCCGGTACCAGCGGCCGGCTTGGCGTCCTCGATGCTTCGGAATGCCCGCCGACTTTTGGCGTTTCAGATAATGTCATCATTGGTCTGATCGCCGGGGGAGATGTGGCTTTACGGAAGGCGGTAGAAAACGCTGAAGATGATGATACCCGTGCCTGGAAGGACCTGCAGGAATACCACATCTCTAAAAATGATGTCCTGATAGGCATTGCGGCTTCGGGAACCACGCCCTATGTGATTGGAGGAATAAAAGAAGCACGTCAAAACGGATTGCTCACCGGCTGTATCACTAATAATGAAGGGTCTCCTTTAGCCGAAGCAGCCGAATTCCCAATTGAAGTGGTGGTAGGGCCCGAATTCGTTACCGGCAGCACCCGAATGAAATCGGGGACAGCCCAGAAACTCGTGCTGAACATGATCTCCACGGCAGTCATGATCAAACTGGGACGAATAAAAGGCAACAAAATGGTCGATATGCAGCTCTCGAACAAAAAGCTGGTGAGCAGGGGAGAACTTATGCTCATGGAGGAACTAAATATCTCTGAACATCTCGCCCAAACCCTGCTTTCTGAATATAAAAGCGTACGAAAGGTGCTGGAAGTTTTTAAGGACAAACCTAAAAGTTGATCTTTAAATACTTTTTTGCCCCCCCTGTTGTTATACCTAAAATACCTTTACTTAATCTAATTTTCAGACCTGTATATGCTGCGTAAAAAATTGATCATGCTTTACCTGATGATCGTTTCCCTATCCTGGAGTGGCTGCTCCCCTTCAAAATCTGTCGTGACTACCACCACGTCTTCAGAAGCACCCAAAGTATCTTCAGAAGAAGTTGAAAAATCCTCCCCGCTGCCGGAAGTTCTACCTGAGGAGAAAAATATAGCAGTACCCGAAAACTTTAATCACGCCCCATATGTGATGCGCGAATTCAGGGCGGCCTGGATCGCCACGGTGGCCAATATTAACTGGCCCAGCAAGTCCGGACTCTCTTCCGAAGAACAGCAAAAGGAGGCTATCGCCCTGCTGGATTTTCTGCACGACCACAATTATAACGCCGTGATCTTTCAGGCGAGACCACAAGCCGATGCGCTTTACAAAAGCGAACTGGAACCTTGGTCTTATTTTCTGAGTGGAGAACAGGGGAAGGCTCCCGAACCATTTTACGATCCTTTGGAGTTTTGGATCAGGGAAGCCCATGCCCGCGGCCTTGAGCTGCACGTATGGCTTAATCCCTACCGGGCGCATCATTCAACCGGAGGTAAGGTTACAGAGGCTGCGACAGTAAAAAAACATCCCGGTCTTGGGGTGGAGCTGAAGAACGGCATGTGGTGGCTGGATCCCTCTAAACAACAGACGCAGGATCATACCGCAGCTGTGGTGATGGATATCGTGAAACGTTATGATATTGACGGGGTACATTTTGATGATTATTTTTATCCCTACGCCTCTTATAACAAAGGGCAGGATTTCCCAGATGCGGCGAGCTACCAGGCTTACCTTCAGGAGGGAGGAAAACTTGCCCGGGATGACTGGCGAAGGGAGAATGTCAATATTTTTGTAGAGCGGATCTATAAGGAGATCAAGGCTGAAAAGCCAAGGGTGAAGTTCGGGATAAGCCCTTTTGGGATCTATCGTCCCGGCATTCCTCATTCCATCCAGGGGATGGATCAATACAACGAATTGTATGCAGACGCCCGCTTATGGCTGAACAAGGGCTGGATCGACTATTACTCCCCGCAGCTGTACTGGAAGATCAATCAAACCGCTCAAAGTTTTCCCGTGCTTTTAGGGTGGTGGGAAAATGAGAACCACCAACAGCGGCACCTGTGGCCCGGTATCAATATAGATTTTGGTGGAGATGATCCCAATCTCATTGAAACCGTAAGCCAGATCATGATCACCCGCGGAATGCTTCCTGAGAGTAAGGGCAGTATCCACTGGAGCATTGGTCCACTTTTGAAATATCCGAAACTTTCGGAAGGAATTCGGGAAAGAGCTTATAAGAAGAAGGCATTGATTCCCGCAAGCCCCTGGCTGGATTCTGAACTTCCTCAAAAACCGGAACTTTCCGTAGAATTACAGGAGGATATGGTGAGTCTTACCTGGGATCATGCCAATGAGAAGGAGATCTTTCAATGGGTGGTGCATTATAAATACAAAGGGATTTGGTATTACAGGATCCTTAACCGTGAGCAAAAGTCCTTAACTTTACCAAAAACCCTTGCAGAAGGAGAAGATGATTTCCTGACTCACGTGGGGGTCACTGCAGTTGACCGAAGCGGAAACCAGAGTGAATTTGTGGAAAGGAAGCTTTAACAGCTTTAAGGAGTAGGTGAAGATCAAAAATATGAGACTGGAAACTTACATTTTTAACCTGGAACTTAACCAAACGTTTACCATAGCGCACGGCTCCAGGGATTTCCAGCCTACTTTGATCGTGAAGCTTACAGATGGCGATCACAGCGGCTATGGAGAAGCGGTTGCCACTTCTTATTACGGAAAAAGCGTAGAAAAAATGCAGGAATCGGTAAAGAGTGTGGAGAAAGTCCTCGCCGAGAACGTTCACCGCAGCCCCGAAGAGGTATGGTGTGTGCTTCAGCCACACCTGAAAAATGATTCATTTGCCCTTTGTGCCATCGATATAGCCATGCATGATCTCCACGGAAAAAGAAACCATCAGCCGCTGTATAATCTCTGGGGCTATGGTTTAAACAATATTCCGCTTACCAGTTACACAATTGGATTGGATTCTGCGGAAAAAATGACGGAAAAAATGAAAGCTTTTCCCTGGCCCTTATACAAGATCAAACTTGGCACGAAAGAAGATGTAAAGATCGTAAGGGAACTGAGAAAACATTCAGATTCTGTTTTTCGGGTAGATGCAAACGAAGCCTGGACCGCAGAAGAAACCATCTCAAATTCCATACTTTTGAAAGACCTGAAGCTGGAGTTCATTGAACAGCCTTTGCCCCGCGATGATTGGGAGGGAATGGAAAGAGTGAGAAAAGAAGCGGTTCTCCCCATAATAGCCGATGAAAGCTGCATTGGCGAACAAGATGTTGAGAAATGTGCCGGGTATTTTGACGGGGTAAATATTAAACTCACCAAGTGCGGGGGCTTAACCCCGGCCAGGAGGATGATTGAAAAAGCCCAAAAACTTGGCCTTAAAACCATGGTGGGTTGTATGACAGAATCTACCATTGGAATTTCAGCCATAGCGCATCTGTTGCCCGTGCTGGATTATGTGGATATGGACGGGGCCATGTTGCTGAAAAGTGATATTGCCGAAGGGGTAGAAATAGTGGATAATAATATTCTGTTTCCCGAAAGAAACGGAACAGGAGCAGTGCTCCTTCCGAAATATGAAAATTAAAATACAGTAAAATGAAACGCATTCAAAAATCCCTTTTCCTGACCTTGTGTGGAATGAGTCTTTTGATCTCCTGTAAAAACGGAGAAACAGAAGTGCCGATATCAGAAAATGAAACCTCGGTTTATATTTCAGAGATCAGGCAGAAATATGCTCCCGATAAACGGGTGGCGCTTTTCGACGTGGAGGGAGTAGAGAAGGGGGATAAATTTGTTCTTCGCGGCGAATCAAATATGCCTGCCGCAGTTCATGATCTTAAAACGAGATTACAGGAAGAGAATATCAAATTTGAAGACAGCATACAGCTTTTGCCTACTGAAGAGATCGGGGACAAAAGAAATGCGGTGGTCAAGATCTCTGTCGCTAACATTCGTTCTAACCCGAAACATTCTGCAGAACTTGCTACCCAGGCCACCCTGGGAACTCCTCTTAAAGTATACAAAAAAGAAGATAACTGGTACCTGGTTCAAACACCCGATGGCTACCTGTCGTGGGTTGACAGTGGCGGGATAGAACTGATGAACGATGAGGAGCTGAAAAACTGGAAAGCTGCTGAAAAAGTGATTTTCCTGAAGCCTTTTGGAGAGTCTTATGAAAATCCCGAAACGGGGTCCCAGTCGGTTTCAGATCTTGTAGCCGGTGATATCCTGGAATTGAAGGGGGAGAAAAATGGCTTTTTTGAAGTACAATATCCCGACGGCAGAAAAGCCTTTATAGATAAAAAAGGGGCGCAGAAGTACCAGGATTGGCTTAATTCTCTGGACCGTTCTCAGGAATCCTTGGTCAGCACTTCTAAAAAATTAATGGGGCTTCCATACCTGTGGGGAGGGACCTCTCCAAAGGGAGTCGATTGCAGTGGCTATACCAAGACTGTGTTCTTTCTTAACGGCGTGGTTATCCCGCGCGACGCTTCCCAGCAGGTGCATACCGGTAAAGTGGTTGATTCCACCCGCGATTTCGAAAACCTTCAAAAAGGGGATCTTCTCTTCTTCGGAACTCCGGCGACAGATACTACCCAAGAAAAGGTAGTACATGTAGGCATGTGGATTGGCGATAACAAATTCATCCATTCCTCCGGAAGGGTGCATATTAGTTCTGTGGATACTGCGTCTGCAGATTATGACGAATTCAATTACAACCGCTACCTGCGCACCAAGAGATTACTGGGAGTAGAAGATCCGAATCTCGTTCAGTTGACGCAAAGCGATCTTTTTATGACTTCAGAAGAAGCCCAGAAAACAACAGGAACCGAGTAAACCCAATTCCTCATGAAAAACCTGCTAAGTTTCTTCTTTTTCAGTTTGGTTAGTGTGGCTGTCAGCGCCCAGGCTGTTGCTAAGGATCCTGAATTTTTAAAGTATCAAAACAGCACCTGGGTAGATTCTGTCATGAAGACACTTTCGCCCAATGAGCGTATCACGCAATTAATCATGGTGGCGGCCTATTCCAACCGTGGGGAGAAGCACAAACAGGAGATCCTGAAACTGATCAATGAACAAAAGATCGGCGGACTTATCTTTTTTCAGGGAGATCCTGAGAGTCAGGTAGAATTGATGAATGAGTACCAACAAGCTTCAAAAATTCCACTTTTGGGAGCCATCGATGCCGAATGGGGTCTTGGGATGAGGCTGGACAGCACGATCAGCTATCCCTTCCAGATGACTTTGGGCGCCATTCAAAATGATGAATTACTGCGCGACATGGGAGTGGAAGTAGCCAATCAGGTAAAACGGGTGGGACTTCACATGAATTTCGCTCCTGTAGTAGATGTTAATAATAATCCGAATAACCCCGTGATCAACTTTAGGTCGTTCGGGGAAGATAAATACAATGTTGCCGAAAAAGCCATCGCTTATATGCAGGGGATGCAGGAGGAAAGAATATTGACCACGGCCAAACATTTTCCGGGGCACGGGGATACAGATACCGATTCCCACTACGCCCTGCCGCAGATCAATCATCCGCTGGAAAGACTGGATTCCCTGGAACTCTATCCCTTCCGAAGAATCCTGGAAGCAGGAATAGGTGGAGTGATGGTGGCTCATCTCGATATTCCGGCGCTGGATTCCGCCGGGGTGCCCAGTACACTTTCCAAACCTATCATCACCGGTCTGCTGAAGGAGAAATTGGGCTTTGAAGGCCTTATAGTGACCGATGCCATGAACATGAAAGGGGTAACAGCAGGAAATGAACCTGGAGTGGTGGATAAAGACGCCATTCTCGCGGGGAATGACCTGTTGGAGTTCACAGAAGATGTGCCTAAGGCTGTTTCTGAAATTCGGAAAGCTGTAAAGCAGGGGCTTATATCCCAAGAGGAAATAGACCGGCGGGTGAGAAAGATCCTGGCGGTTAAGCAGTGGGTTGGACTCAACCAATACAAACCTGTTTCCACAGAAAATATTGTGGAGGAACTGAATACTCCCGAAGCAAATCTGTTGAACAGAAAACTATTCAAAGCCTCGCAGACGGTTCTTAAAAATGAAAATAATGTTCTCCCTATCCAAATTTTGGAAAATGTGAGATTCGCTTCGGTTTCCTTCGGTAGGACTCAAAAAAGCCATTTTCAGGAGACCCTTGATCTTTATACCGAATTGACACATTTTGTTGTTCCTGTTGATGCTTCCGAAGAATTTGTGAATACTCTCAGGGGTCAGCTGGAGAATTATGATCTCATTATTTCCGGGGTACACGATCAAAGCAGATTTCCCCGGAACAGTTTGAAACTTTCAGAACCCGCAGTTAAACTGATTTCCGAACTTTCAGAAAAAGAAGGCGCTATTTTCGCCTTTTTCAAGAACCCGTATGTTCTGAACAAGATCGAAAACATTGAGAATTCAGACGGGCTCGTAATCGCTTACCAGGACAACGATCTCACCCAGCAACTCGCCGCACAGCTTATCTTTGGCGGGATAAGCGCCAACGGAAAACTGCCGGTGAGTATAGGTGAAAAATTCATGGCAGGAGAGGGCCTGGAGCTGCAGGGTGGCATTAGGTTGAGCTATTCCCTTCCCGAAGCGGTGGGAATGAATTCTGAAGTCCTTGAAATGGGAATTGATTCGCTGATGTGGCAGGCGATCAATATGAAAGCCATTCCGGGAGGTCAGGTGCTGGTAGCTAAGGATCAAAAAGTAATTTTTCATAAGGCCTATGGAGAGCACGTTTATCACGATACGATACAGGTAGACCGGGAAGATCTTTACGATATCGCTTCGGTCACCAAGATTGCTTCAGTCATTCCTGCGCTCATGAAGCTGTATGATGAAGGCAAGTTCGAATTGGATCAGACCCTGGCAGATCACCTTCCGAAGTTCCAAAGGTCAAATAAGTCTGACATTTCCTACCGGGATATACTCGCTCACCAGGGAAGATTGCAGCCGTGGATCCCCTTCTGGAAGAACACCCTTCGCAAAAACAACAGTTACCGCTGGTGGACCATTAAAGAGGACTCATCAGCCAGGTATTCCATCAAGATCACAAATGAGATGTACCTGCATAGAAATTACCCGAAGAAGATCAGGAAAGCCATTCGAAAATCCCCGCTTTTGGAGGAGAAAAAATACAAGTATTCAGACTTCTTTTTCATTCTTGCTCCTGAAGTTATTCAGAACATAACAGGAGAAAATTTTGAAAAATACCTGCGGAAGAATTTTTACGATCCTTTAGGCGCCACCACGCTTACTTACAAACCGTCTGAATCATTCTCTGCCTACGACATTGTTCCCACAGAAGATGATTTTTTCTTTAGGCACGAGCCTATTCACGGGACTGTACACGACGAAGGAGCCATCATGCTGGGAGGAGTTTCAGGCCACGCCGGACTTTTTTCCAATGCCAATGACCTGGCAAAATTGCTGCAAATGTTCCTGAATGGCGGCGAATACGGTGGAAAAAGATACCTCGAAAAAGCAACTTTAGAGGAATTTACGAGGGTACAGTTTCCGGAGAATGATAACCGCCGTGCTTTAGGATTTGATAAACCTTACCTGGAATATGCCGGAGTAAGCAGTAACACGGCAAAAGATGCTTCGGCAGCCAGTTTTGGCCACACCGGCTTTACCGGCACCATGGTATGGATGGATCCTGAATATAACCTGCTTTACATCTTTCTTTCTAACCGGGTGGCTCCCAGCAGGGAAAATAAAAGATTGTATTCGTTGAATACCCGCACCCAGGTGCAGCAGGTGATCTACAATTCCCTGTCTAAATATAAAAAATAACCGGTTGCGGGATTTAGTTAAAAACCAGCAGGTGCAGTGGAATATTTAAGAAAAAGTTAAATATTTGTGGCAACCCTACACTTTTAAACCATTTTTATTGAAGCTAAAGCCTACTAACTAACCAAATCTTGATGATTAAGAAATATTGCCTCCCGCTCTTTTCCCTACTTTTTTCATTTTCCTCAGCAGTCACAGCTCAAAATTCCTTAGAAGGAAGAATTGTGAGCAGTACCGTTGAACCTGTAGCGTATGCCAATATCATCCTCCTAAACGCTAAGGATTCCACAACAGTTTATAAAGGAGCAGTAAGTGGAGAAGACGGAAATTTCAGCTTTAAGGAGATCGCTTCCGAAAATTATCTTTTAAAAGTAAGTTTTGTAGGCTATGAAGATTACCTGAAGCAAATACAGGTTTCAGAAAATCAGGATCTCGGTACGATCTCCCTGAAGGAGACTGCCGCTAACCTGGATGAGGTCTCCATTAATTACAAGAACCCTTCTGTAGAAAGAAAAGTGGACAGGCTGGTTTTTAAAGTGGAAAATACCACGCTTTCAAGCGGAAACTCCTGGGATATCTTAAAAAAGACACCCGGTGTGATCATGGCCAACAATTCGCTGCAGGTGCGCAACCAGGGCGTTGAGGTTTATATTAATGATCGCAAGGTGCAGCTAACGGCCTCTGAACTGCAAACGCTTCTGGAGAACTATTCCGCAGAGAACATTAAATCGGTTGAAGTGATAACAAATCCGCCGGCGCGATATGACGCCGAAGGAGGTTCCATCCTGAACATTGTCACCACCAGCGCGATCTCACCCGGGTACAAAGGTAGCGTGAATACGGCCTGGACACAAGCGATCTTTCCAAAGTATACCTTTGGGACCAGCCATTATCAAAAGAGCGAAAAACTGAATCTTTTCGCCAATTACAGTTTTAATCCGCGTAAGGAGTTCAAGAATGATTTCAGCTACATTAATTTTCAAAAAGATACAGGAATCCTTTCCCGCTGGGAAACCGATTTTGAACGCACCACTCACTCAAAGGCCCACAATGCCAATTTGATGCTGGATTATTACTTGGATGACAGGAATACACTGAGCTTTTCGGTCAACGGATTGTATTCCCCAAATAAGACCTTTGACAATGAGGTTGATACTCAAATCGACAACAGGCAGGGCGAGGATTCTTCCTTCTATACAAACAGTGGACTGGGAGAAGACCAGGCAAACATAGGGATGGATCTGGAGTATACGCACCGGCTGAAGAAACCAGGCGCGCAGCTTTCAGCAAAGACACATTACACCCATTATGAACAAACCCGGGATCAGCATGTGTTGACACGGTATTTTGACGCTTCGGAAGATCTTACCAATGCCAACCGGTTTTTTACCAATGCCCAGCAGGAGATCAACATCTTTACAGGACAGTTAGATTATGTCACTCCCTGGGGTTCGACTAATTTCGAAACAGGGATGAAAGCTTCCTTGATCAATTCTGAAAGCGGGATCGATTTTTACGATGTAACTAATGGGGCAGAGGAATTTAATCAAGATTTATCTGATAATTTCCTGTACGATGAAAACATTTATGCTGCTTATTTGAGCCTGGCAAAGGACTGGGAAAGCTGGAGTGTAAAAGGAGGTTTACGTGGTGAACTTACAGATAGAGAAGGGGATTCCCGCTCTATGGAAGAGGTGGATAGTCGCGAATATTTCGAGCTGTTCCCCACTTTTTACCTCATGCATACCTTTTCACCAGCGCACAGCATGACCTTTGACTACAGCCGAAGGATTCAGCGGCCGCGTTATGAAAGCCTAAATCCATTCAGGTATTTTCTTAACGAAAACAATTTCAATACGGGCAATCCTGAACTGAGGGCGGCCATCTCCAACAACTTCAATTTGAATTACACCTTCAAAAATGAGTATTTTTTCGACCTTTATTACCGGGATAACGGAAGTTCTCCGGCGACTCTTAGTTTTCAACGCAATGGACAACAAAGAGAGGAGAGATTCATATTTTCACAAAGTGTAAACATGCTCGAAAGTTCCTCTTACGGGCTGGACATCAGCCACGGCCGCTCGGTGACCAACTGGTGGTATGCTTATATATATACCTCCTTCTTCCATGAGGAGCAGACCTTTTTAGCTTTGGAAAGCGGCAATGCCGAAGTCACTAATGAACTTGATGGTTTCTATGGCACTTTGTACAACAGTCTCATCATTTCCAAGGATGGTACTTTTACGGGAGAGCTTACGTTCACCTATGTTTCTGACTGGTTAAGCGGTTCCTACTACCTGGAGCCAATGACCACACTTTCAATTGGGCTGCGGAAGACCTTGTGGAACAACAGGGCAGAGCTTACCTTGAATGTTGAAGATGCGCTTGATGAGACAAATACCTGGATGAGATCACGTTACCTGAACCAGGACAACGGCTTCTTCGCCGAACCCGAAACTCGATATGTGCGGATAGGTTTCAAATATAACTTCGGAAACTTCAGGTTAAGCGACAACCAGAGAGCTGTGGAAGCGGCAGAGAGGGAAAGACTTTAGTTAGTTGGTAGGTCTTTATTCGATAGGGGGTAGTCCTTTGAAACCCGTTGAGGGGGGAGGTAATTTACATGGATAAATGTTTAAGGTCTAAGGATTTTTAATTAGATATTTGATATTGGTTAAGGTCTAAAACACCAACTCCAAAGCAAACATTTCTACCATCTAAAGTCTAACGTCTACCGTCTGATTTTCACCTTTCTAAAGCCAAATAATTTTTAGTAATTTTGCACTCCTTAAAAACAATTGATTTGGCTAAAATAGGAAACATAGATGTAGGAGAATTTCCATTGCTGCTGGCACCAATGGAAGACGTGAGCGATCCGCCATTTCGCGCCCTTTGCAAGGAGCAGGGTGCCGATGTTGTTTATACCGAGTTCATCTCTTCGGAAGGACTCATTCGTGACGCCGCCAAAAGTGTCATGAAACTCGATATCTACGAAAAAGAAAGACCTGTAGGAATTCAAATTTTCGGGGCGAACCTGGAATCCATGTTACAATCTGTAGAGATCGTGGAAAAATCCGGTCCGGATATTATCGATATCAACTTTGGCTGCCCCGTGAAAAAAGTGGTTTCCAAAGGCGCCGGTGCGGGTATCCTGAAGGACATTCCGCTGATGGTCTCATTAACCGAAGCCATGGTGAAGCACACCAATCTGCCCGTTACGGTGAAAACCCGACTTGGATGGGACAATGATTCCATCAAGATCGTGGAGGT
>CAZVKA010000003.1:0-68320 GCA_964627595.1 uncultured Flavobacteriaceae bacterium
ATTGTCCCTTAGTGAGGCCGTAGATCTCATTATTGAAAAGGATGATATTGAGATCTATATTCCTTCGCAGTACGTGTATAAAATGGTTTCCGCCAATAGCCATACTGTCACCGTCCCCGGTGATCACCCATACGCTAAGGTTAGGATTTGCCAGTTTTACTCCTGAAGCTATCGCAGGAGCCCTTCCATGGATCCCGTGCATCCCGTAGGTTCCCATGTAATAGGGAAAACGGGAAGAACATCCTATCCCGGAAATGAATACCACATCCTCCTTTTTCACGCCCATCTCGGGCAGTGCCTTCTGTACAGAACGTAAAATAACATAGTCGTCACAACCCGGACACCATCTTACTTCCTGGTCATTGCCAAAATCCTTGTACGTGTACTTTTTTTGAATTGTTGTTTCCATAGTTATTTTACCAATTGTTTGAATTTTTCGATAAGCTCAGCGTTTCCAAAAGGTAAGCCCTGTATCTTATTGTATTGAAGGAAATCGTGATTGAAATGCATTCTGAGCACGGTCACGAACTGGCCGTTGTTCAGTTCACAAACCACGATCTTTTTAAACTTCTTCAACAGCTCTCCCGTGTTCTTTGGAAGCGGATTGATGTAGTTGAAATGAGCAAATCCTATGTTCTTATATCCTTCAGAATTGAGCTGTTTCACAGCCGAATAAAGGGAACCGTAGGTTCCTCCCCAGCCAATGACCAGCAGGTCTCCTTCTTCAGCAAACGCGGGAACAATCTCGGGAATGAAATTTTCCACCCGCTTCACTTTTTCTGCACGGGTATGGGTCATGATCTCGTGATTCTCGGGCACGTGGGAAACATCTCCCGTCACTCTATCTTTTTCAAGACCTCCCACCCGGTGCTCCAGGCCAGGAGTTCCCGGAATAGCCCAGTTCCTAGCCAGGGTTTCTTCTTCCCTGTCGTAAGGATGCCAATTCTCATTTGCTTCTTTGACAATATGGTTCTTGATCTCCGGAAGTTCTTCCAGCTTCTTGATCTTCCAGGGAGCAGATCCATTCGCAATGTATCCGTCGGTTAACAGAACTACAGGAGTCATATGCTCAAGTGCCAGTTTAGCGGCCTGGTAGGCATAGGTAAAACAGTTGGCCGGGGTACTTGCCGCGATCACGATCACCGGACTTTCCCCATTTCGGCCGTACATAGCCTGTAAAAGGTCTGATTGTTCGGTCTTGGTGGGTAATCCTGTAGAAGGGCCTCCACGTTGTACGTTCACTACCACTAAAGGAAGCTCGATCATCATGGCGAGACCAAGGGCTTCTCCTTTTAGAGCAAGTCCCGGGCCTGAGGTAGTAGTAATGGCAAGGTCTCCTGCAAAAGATGCCCCGATCGCTGAGCTGATCCCAGCGATCTCATCTTCTGCCTGGAAAGCCTTAACCCCAAAATGTTTGTGTTTTACCAGCTCGTGAAGAATATCTGTAGCAGGGGTAATTGGGTAGGATCCTAAGAACAATTCCAGCCCAGATTTTTCAGCAGCAGCCAGGAATCCCCAGGCAGTGGCGGTATTTCCCATGATTATCCTGTAGGTTCCCCCGGCCATTTTAGCGGGAGAGATGCTATAGGAGTTAGGGATCAATTCGATAGTTTCAGCATAGAAGTAACCTGCATTAAGGACCTTGGTGTTGGCTTCAATGAGGTGTGGTTTATTCTTGAATTTCTTGTGAAAAAATTCAATTGTGTGCTGCGGAGAGCGGTCATATAACCAGTAGACCATTCCCAGGGCAAACATGTTCTTGCTGCGGGTGATGCTCTTGTTGTCAAGACCTTCAATGTCTTTTAAGGCCTCTTTTGTAAGAGAGGTCATAGGCACCTCGATAACCCGGTAATTTTCCAGGCTGCCGTCATGTAAAGGATTGGTTGCATACTGAGCTTTCTCGAGATTCTTTTTCGTAAAAGAATCCACATCCACAATAATCGTCTGTCCCGGTTTGACGGCGTAGAGGTTCGTTTTAAGCCCCGCCGGATTCATGGCTACCAGTAGATCAAGGCTGTCACCAGGAGTGCTCACCTCAACACTTCCAATATGAACCTGAAACCCTGAAACCCCGTACAAGCTTCCTTGTGGGGCCCGAATTTCGGAAGGGTAATTGGGAAATGTGGCCACATCATTCCCGAACATTGCAGAGGTGTCAGAAAACTGGGTTCCCGTCAACTGCATTCCGTCACCAGAATCGCCCACAAAGCGAATTACCACTGCATCCAGGGCTTCGGCTTGATTCATTTTTTCTGTGATCATATTTAATGTTTTAGAAACCACCGGTTCATGTTCCGATAGTATTGGATCTTCGGGTAAATGTAAAAGGACTCCCAGGTATTAAATATGATGAAGGTCATATTGTATTCTTAATTAGATTATTAAGAATAATTCTTCATAAAAGAAAATATGATAACGATCATGTTAAAGCAGGTATAGCTCGAATAATTTTATAGAAAAATTTTACTAATAATTTAATACGAACATTATGGCTCTTTTTATAACCGATGAATGCATCAATTGTGATGCGTGTATTTCAGAATGTCCTAATAATGCGATCTATGAACCCGATCAGGAGTGGTCCTATTCCGATGAAACTTCCCTTAGCGGAATGGTGACCACACCGGGAGGTAAGGAAGTGGATGCCGATGCAGAGAACGAACCACTTTCTGATGAATTCTATTTTATTGTTGCCGATAAGTGTACCGAATGTAAAGGTTTCCATGATGAACCTCAGTGTGTATCTGTTTGTCCTGTAGACTGCATTCACCCACGTGAGGATCATCCGGAATCTGAGGCTGAACTGCTTGAGAAAAAAGAATGGCTTCACAGTGCTTAACATGTACCCATAAAATGTAACGAAATGGCTGAAAAATTCCCTAAGCTCATTTGTGATGCTAACGAGGCAGTCGCCCGCGTTGCCCACAAAACGAATGAGGTGTGCGCTATTTATCCTATCACACCGGCTTCTCCAATGGGAGAGCATGTGGATGTCTATAGTTCAAAAGGCAAAAAGAATATCTGGAACAACGTTCCAAGAATTGTTGAAATGCAAAGTGAAGGAGGGGCTGCAGGTGCCGTTCACGGTTCTTTACAGGCCGGGGCCCTTACCACCACATTTACTGCTTCCCAGGGTCTCTTGCTGATGATTCCCAATATGTATAAAATAGCGGGGGAATTGCTGCCCACTGTGATCCACGTCGCCGCGCGTACCATTGCAACCCATGCGCTTTCCATTTTTGGAGACCATTCAGATGTGATGGCGGCAAGGCAAACGGGCTTTTCCATGTTGTTTGGAGGTTCTGTCCAGGAAGCCATGGATTTTGCCCTCATCTCCCAGGTAGCAACGCTGAGGTCACGAATTCCTTTTCTGAATATCTTTGACGGCTTCCGTACTTCTCACGAGATCTCTAAAATTGACGGTATTCCCGATGATATCATCAAAGCCATGATGCCCGAAGAGGAGATCATGAAGCACAAGAAGCGGTCTTTGGATCCCGATAGCCCCGTGATACGAGGTACTTCGCAGAACCCGGACGTGTTCTTCCAGGCTCGTGAAGCTGCCAACCTTCACTACGAGCGGGTGCCGAAGATCGTACAGGAGGTGATGGATGAATTCTATCAGCATACCGGCCGCAGATATAACCTTTTTGACTATGAAGGACACCCCGAAGCTGAGCGGGTAGTGATCATCATGGGATCGGGAGAAGGAGCTGTAAGAGAAACTGTAGACACCTTGCTGAATTCAGATGAAAAAGTAGGGGTGTTGATCGTACGCTTGTTCCGTCCGTTCTCTGTGAAAGATTTCATAGAAATGGTTCCAAAAACGGTTAAGCAGATCGCTGTTCTGGATCGCACCAAAGAACCGGGAAGTACCGGGGAACCGCTTTACCAGGATGTGATCACCGCTTTTGCTGAAAGTGACCGCAGCATTCCTCAGATCATTGGAGGTCGCTACGGATTGTCTTCCAAGGAATTCAATCCGGCAATGGTGAAGGGAATCTTTGACGAAATGCTGAAGCCGCAGCCAAAGAACCACTTTACGATTGGTATCAATGATGACGTGACCTTTAAAAGTTTGCTCTACAATCCTGTTTTCAAAACCCGAAAAACCACCTTTAACTGTCTGTTCTATGGATTGGGATCTGACGGAACGGTAGGAGCGAACAAGAACTCCATTAAGATCATTGGGGAAACCACTGATAACTACGTGCAGGGATATTTCGTATACGACTCCAAAAAAGCAGGTTCGCAAACTGTTTCGCACCTGCGGTTTGGGCCGAATCCTATTTACTCGAGTTATTTGATCAATACAGCCGATTTCATCGCCTGTCACCAGTTCAACTTTATTGAGAAATACGATATCCTGAAAAAGATCAAAAAAGGAGGAACCTTCCTTCTTAATTCACCTTTCTCCAATGAGGAAGTTTGGGATATGCTTCCGCAGAAAATGCAGGAAGAGATCGTGGAGAATGAGTTGCAGTTCTACGTGGTAGACGCGACCAAAGTGGCGCATGAGGCTAAACTGGGTAAAAGGACCAACACGGTTCTTCAAACCTGTTTCTTTGCCATTTCCGGGGTCCTTCCTAAGGATGAAGCCATTCAGAAGATCAAGGATGCCATCGTGAAATCCTACTCCCATAAAGGGGAAAAGATCGTGCAGATGAACTTCAACGCAGTCGACAAATCCCTTGAGTTCCTTCAAAAAGTAGATTATCCAAAACAGATCACCAATAACCGCGGACTCAAGCCTATGATGACGGGGGAAGCAGATCCTTTCGTAAAAGAGGTTTTAGGCAAGATCCTGGCAGGGGAAGGGGATGAACTGCCTGTAAGCGCGTTTCCTGTTGACGGTACCTTCCCTACCGGTACTACCCAATACGAAAAGCGAGGGATCGCCGATTTCGTTCCTGTGTGGGACGGGGAAAATCTTTGTACCCAGTGTAACAAGTGTGTGGCCATTTGTCCGCATGCGGCCATCAGGGCTAAAGTAATACCTGCTGCAGATCTTTCTGATAAGCCCGATTCTCTAAAAGCTGTTCCTGCTAAGGGGCGTCCTTTCACGGGGGAAGATTCATACATCCTGCAGGTCTCTCCTGAAGATTGTACCGGCTGTGATCTTTGTGTGGCTGTTTGCCCTGCGGAAAGTAAGGAGATCGAGAATTTCAAAGCCATCAACATGCGGCCAAAACTGGATGTCGCTGAAGCTGAAAATGCCAACTGGGATTACTTTACCAAACTTCCTTACTACGACCGTACAGAATTGCAGATCACTAACGTCAAGGGATCGCAATTCCTGGAACCATTATTCGAATTTTCGGGTGCTTGTTCCGGTTGTGGGGAAACTCCGTATATCAAAATGCTTACGCAGCTTTACGGGGACAGCATCATGATCGCCAACGCTACCGGCTGTTCTTCCATCTATGGAGGTAACCTGCCAACGACTCCTTATAAAAAGAATGAATTCGGAAGAGGTCCGGCTTGGGCAAACTCGCTCTTTGAAGACAATGCTGAATTCGGGCTCGGTATGAGACTGGCACTGACCAAAAAACAGGAGATCGCAGTAGATCTGTTGAAATCCCTCGAGCCTTTTGTGGGAACAGAACTAGTGAATGCCATTATTCATAATCCTGAAGAGACCGAAGCTCAGAAGAAAGAGAAGCATAGCCAGATCGAAGATCTCAAAGCAATACTTTCTACCATTGATACGCCCGAAGCTAAAAAACTAAACCAGTTGACCGAATACCTGCGCAAGAAGGCGGTCTGGATCCTGGGAGGTGACGGTTGGGCCTACGACATTGGTTACGGTGGTGTAGACCACGTGCTCGCATCTGGAGAAGATATTAATATTCTGGTGATGGATACCGAAGTGTATTCCAACACCGGCGGACAAATGTCTAAAGCCACTCCGCTGGGTGCAAGTGCCAAGTTTGCCGTTTCGGGAAAGAAGACCTCCAAAAAAAGTCTGGCCCTGCAGGCAGTTTCCTATGAAAACGTGTATGTGGCCCAGGTGGCGATAGGTGCGAAAGATCTGCAAACGCTGAAAGCCATTGAAGAAGCCACTGCGTATCCCGGACCTTCCATCATCATTGCCTACTCGCACTGCGGGGAACACGGCTATGATCTTAAACATGGTCCAAAACAGCAGGAGAAAGCGGTAGAGACGGGTTACTGGCCACTATTCAGGTTCGACCCTTCCAAAGAAAAAGGAAAGCGGTTCAAGCTGGATAGCAAAGCACCTGCGGCACCACTCCAGGAATTCATGTATAATGAAACCCGCTTTACCCGGGTAGCCAAAGAAAATGCCGAACTGGGTGCCGCCTTGTTGAAGCGTGCACAGGAAGAAGTGGATTCTAAATGGGAACGCCTGGAAATATACAGGGATATGTAAGTAAAAATGTTCTTAGGATGCTGGTTCAATTTGGAACCTGCATTCTAAAGAACCCCTATTAATTCTAAATTTAAAAAGGTATGGAAAACAGAGCACTTGGATTATTCAACGAAGCTGTAAAAAAGCTTCAGGAAGCGAACGAAGAGCTGTGCAGGCCAGAGGAGGACGTGGTTTCCTACCTGGTATGCAAGAATTCGCAGTATGCTATTGAAAATTTCCTTAAAGGATATCTCCTTAGCAAAGGAATTGACCCGCAGGATTATTTAAGTATTAATAGCCTGTATGAACAATGTGTAGCCATAAACCCAAAGTTCAAAGACCTGGACCTCTCCGGCTTTACCTGTAAATCCCATGCCCGCGATTCGAGGTCATGTAGTGGTCCAGAAAAAGTAAGCAAATGTTATGAAATTGCAGGAAATATTGATGCTTTCTTTCGTAAAGAATACGTAATGATTTAATTCTTTCCATTCTGAAAGAAACAGGTTTTACTGCTGTTTATCCTTTAAAATTGGCCTTTGCCCGGGTGGTGGAGGCTTATTTTTTGTATTTTAACATCACTTAAATTTTCTATAACAAAAATTTAATAAATTTGTAATGCTCTTATTCTGAGAAACTCAGGATGCCCCGGGAGCAAAAATGAACTTAGAAACCCTACTAACCACTGGCATTGAATAAGACTGCCCTAATTATTCAAGAGGATATAATTCTTTTGAAGATCCTGGAAAGACTTATGATGGTACATCAATACCGTTGTAAAGCTATTCGATCTTTAGAAGAACTTAATATTGAGGACCAGCAAGAGAATTTTGATGTGATCATATCTGATATTCTCTTCGATGGAATTGCTCCTCTCGATTTTGTTTTCCAGATCCAGGAGATCATTATGCACCGGTCGTTGGTCATAGTTACCAGTATGGGCCAACAAAAAGTGCGCAAGGAGATCCTTAGCTCAGGAAATGTGTCGGGTTTCTTCGCGATTCCTTTTGATATGCAACATATTCAAAACCTGGTCGCCTAATGACACCAGAGATCCTGATAAAGCTGATCCATGTCCTGCTGCTATTTCTCGCAGGGGTGTGGGTTGTTATTGGAATAAGTCTAATGTACCGTAAATACAGGACCGCTCATCTCGAGAAAATAGAGCAACTTTTTGCAGACGTAGTCTCCAGGTACCTCTATCCTTTACCGGGAGAAAAACCTAACCTTATAGAAGTACAAAGAGCATTTAGAGGAGTGGGAGTAAGACGTTCAAGGCCGGCTAACGTTCAGTTTCTTATTAACCTCATGATACGTACTCAGCGTTCTTTACTGGGGGAAGATTACCACAAGCTTGATACTCTTTTCAAGCAGATACCTCCTTTTCGTGCTTCTATCAGTAAACTAAGCAGCAGGAGGTGGTACGTTAAGGCTAGAGGAATCAGGGAGATCTATGAAATGGATCAGGAACAATATCTCAAAGAGATCATCAGGGAAATTGACCATAAGAATATCTTTATTCGCCGGGAAGCACAGATCGCCATGGTGGTATTCCTTGGTTGGGAGAGCCTGCGATTTTTACCCTACCTCAAACGCGAGATGACTCTCTGGCAACAGATAAAAATTGTTGAAAAGTTGCATGACCTTTATCCTAATCCTGATATTACGTACCTTAGAAAAGCCTATTCGGTTGAAAAACCATTTGCCCAGGAACTGGTAATGAGAATCATTCGGAAATTCAGGTTATATAAAGAAGTAGATTATATCCTCCACTTTTTGGATCACAAAATTTTTGATCGCAGGGAGACAGCCATTTACTGTATCTCATCCTTCCAATTGGAGGAGGAAAAATTGGAGGTGGTCAAGAAGAAGTTTTTCAAGATCCCCAATGTTGAACAACGGCTTCAGCTCCTAAAGTATATCCCGGGAGCATCTGGAAAAGTGGATCTTCAGTTTTTCAATTCGGTCCTTCGAAGGGAAGATCCGCTTTTGAAATTATGTGCTGCAGAGATCTTATGGAATAACGGGCACAGAAACAGGGTGGAAGAATATTACTACCAGCAATACGACGAGCAACCTGTTGAACCACAATCAGCATGATAGACACAGGCTACCTGTATTATATTTACCAGAGCATCAGCTGGTTTTTTCTGGTGTATGGAATTGCACTTTTATCGATCTATTTCTTTGGGGTAGTTCTGTCAAATCGCGCAGTAAAACGCAATAAACGTAAGTCCTGGTTTTTAGAGGTCAAGGACATTGTAAGTGCAACAGATGTTCCCAGTGTCACCCTGGTCGCCCCGGCCTATAATGAAGGTCTTACCATTGTTGAAAATGTCAAATCCCTTTTATCGATTCAATATCCTTTTTACAAATTGATCCTGGTAAATGACGGCAGTACAGATGATTCCATGGAGCAGCTTATTGAAAAATTCGATCTTGTACCGTTCGATTCTTCTTTTATAACCCAGCCCATTACCACGGCGGTGGTAAATTATATCTACAAAAGCAGAAAACCACAATACAAACACTTAACTGTAATTGATAAAAACAACGGGGGACGCTCTGATGCGATCAACGCGGGGATAAACTTTGCAGATAGTGAACTGGTGCTGTGCACAGATGCCGATTGTATTATTGAGCAGGATGCCTTATTAAAAATGGTACGTCCATATCTCGAGGAAGGGCAACAGGAGATCGTGGCTTGCGGGGGCTCTATAGGAATTGCAAATGACTCGATCATTCAGAACGGAGTCCTAAAAAAGCTGAAATTACCCAAAGACTTTATTGCTACAGTGCAGGTGGTAGAGTACATTCGGGCTTT
Source organism: uncultured Flavobacteriaceae bacterium (assembly GCA_964627595.1). Taxonomy (GTDB): domain Bacteria; phylum Bacteroidota; class Bacteroidia; order Flavobacteriales; family Flavobacteriaceae; genus Salinimicrobium. The sequence continues at coordinate 9,192 of CAZVKA010000003.1, forward strand.
CCTTATTGGCCGTATGGGCTGGGGAGAGGTCAACGGATTGATGTTGGTATCAGGAGCTTTCGGGATGTATCCTCGAACCCGGCTGATAGAAGTAGGTGGCTTTAATCCAAAGACCGTAGGAGAGGACCTGGAGCTGTGTATTCGTCTCAGGGTACATATGGAAAAAATGAAGAAACCATATAAAGTGGTTTATATCCCAGAAACCCTTTGCTGGACAGAGGCGCCTTCCACCTATGAGGTCTTTGTTAAGCAACGGGACAGGTGGGCCCGTGGACTATGGGAAACCCTGAAACTGCACCGGTATCTTTTTCTCAATCCCAGGTACCGAAACATGGGTGTTTTCTTTTTCCCCTACTGGTGTTTTTTTGAATTTGGTGCGCCACTTGTAGAATTTTTAGGACTCATCTGTATCATGCTTTTCGGGTATCTCGGATTTATTAATTGGACTACAGCAATACTTCTTTTTACGGCCGTGTATCTATTGGGATGCATATTTTCAACAGTGTCCATCTTCTTTTACGTAAAGAATTTTAGACATTATGCCAGTGGACGGCAAATTGCAGAATTACTCCTGGCGGCCTATCTCGAACCATTCCTGTTCCATCCTGTTCTGGTATACGGACAGATGAAAGGATATTATAAAAAACTCTTCGGAATAAAATCTGGATGGGGAACAATGACCAGAAAAGGGTTTAAAACTACCGACAGCTAAGCCTGCTTCTCAAAAACTATAATAATAACCAATATTTCCCGTGAACTGAGTACCGCTTCTTTGGGAGGTGATATCTTCATGGAGCAAGCCCACTCCAGCCTGTACTATGTGATGAATTCCAAAAGTTTTGTTGATACCTACATTACCATACCAGGCCTCTAATGAAGGATTTTCCAGGAGAAGCGTGGAAAGAGAAGTTTCATCGGGAGAAATACCGCTGCCCACTCTCAGGAACAGGTAATTTTCAGCAGTTTTAAGATAATATCTTGTATTGAATTGATAGTTTTGAATGAGCTGACCATTTCTTTCAGGACCCAGGAAAATTCTGCTGTTGAGGTAGAATTTTCCAACGTATGCTGTGAGTCCCGCAATTGCCGTAAGGTATGTGCTACTGGAATTAGCCTGTATCCTGGAACCAACTTCTGCTTCAAGAATTTTGGCGAAATTGTAGTAAAGGGATAAGCTGCTTCGAAAATTGGGAAAAATAGCGGCATCTGAAAAGCCCACGTTCGCAAAGGCATAAAAACGGTCACTAAACACAGGATAAGCTTCTATTTCATAAAGGATTCCCTGGTCATATCTCCGGTCTGAAAAAGTGGTGCGGCCAATGACCGTAGTTTGGCCAATATTGCGCTGGTACTCCAGTCCAAAGCTGCTCCAGGGCTTTCTGCGGCTGTATTCCTCACTAAAACCTATATACAGGTAATTCAATCCTATTCTGTTCCTTACCGTTCTGTTTAAGATATGCTGTAGCCTGTACCTTTCAGCACCCGTAATATCCTCTGTAATTAATTCCATTGCCAGGTCACGAGCCTCTGATGTTTTCTTTATTCTGAACAACAGATCGGCTTTTTGCACCTTCAGCGATACTTCCTGCGGATAAACAGTAGCCAACTTCTCAATAAAATTCATTGCTTCGTGAGGATCTTGATAATAATTGATTCGCTGCCCCATTAGCGGTAGGACATCCACATAATCAGGGGCATTTTGGAGCAGGTAATCAAGATCTTCATCTGCAAGTTCAAAACGGTTCAGGGCCCAGAGATTTCTAACCTGCAGTATCCTGATATCATGGTAAGCAGGAGCAAGATCAAGTCCTTTTTGGGTGTAGGCAAGGGAAAATTGGTGATTTCCCTCTCTGTATTCCTCTAGGGCCAGCTTGTATAATTTATCTGTATTAGTTTCTGTGATTTCCTGTGCATACAGGTTTGATGCAGTGAAAAGCATCAGGATAAAAAATAAAAAGTTTCTGGTCATAATGTGGGGGCAAAGGTCCAAAGTTAATTAAAAAAATGCCTTTTTATTTCCTTGTAGATCAAAGTATATTCATCGTATCCCATAAAAAAACCCCGGATTATTCCGGGGTGTGATATGACAACCATTGTTAATTTTTAGGCAACTCTGGAAAAGCTGTAATAGTTTAAAGCACTTTGATAAAAATTAAGGCTTCTTTTATCTTTTTTAATACAGGAAGTGAGGAACCTTTCCAGGTCAAGACATTCAAAACTTACAGAAGTATACTCCTTATCTGAAACCGGAATCTCGGCCCTGATAATTTTATTTTCATAATCTATCTCTACATTCCTGGCTTGAAAATACATTTTTATGATCCCCTTGTGAAGAGAATGATAAATGGCGTTGGTACCGGTGCAGTCAGAACAACTGCTATGTATGAAATTTTTAAAATTTTCCAGGATCTCGGCGGGTTGAATTGTTGTCATGAGGCAGTATATATTGGTTAAATTTTTCAATTGTTGTAGAGACCTAAATTAAGTCTTAGCTTGTTAATAATGTTCTAATGAAATGTTTATTAGTAAACTATTAACATGACAATCAATGGTTTGTGAAAATATTAGCATTGTTGTGAGAATCTGACTAAAATTAAATTCAGAGATTTAACACCAATCCATAAAAATTGACTTTTATCGGATTACGATTACCAAAAATTAGGAATAAAACTTCTACAATAATTTGAGAAACAAGAAGATCATATGGATAGTAGCAGGGGTAGTGGGTGCTCTTTTCGTGCTGATACTTTTACTGGGTCTCTATTTTTCTGGTAAAATTAAAGAGCAGATCAGGGATACCCTTACGGCCAGTGAGGAAATAGATGTAGATATCTTTCAGCAAAATATCCATGTCCAGCGCCCGGAGTTTCGCCAACAACATACAATTTTTACGGCATCTAAAGTCTCCCTTAAAGGATTGGATTACTGGAGTTATATCAGGAATAACCGGCTCATCATCGATAAGATCGAGATTCACTCTCCCGAGATCGTAATGAAAAAGTCTTCCGAAGAAGAAGAGCAAGCCCAGGATCCTGGTGAGAAAAGAGACATTTTGGTAAAACAACTAAATGCTTTCAACGGGATCTATAGACTGCAACATAATGATTCTGCAGGCAATGCTGTTTTTCTGCGGTTTCCCGAGCTCAAATTTTCAGGCATTAAGATCGACTCGGCCACAAGAAGGAAAGGGTTGCCTTTTGAATATGAAGCGTATTCTTTCAAAGGCGATTCTTTAAGAGCAACTATGAATGCCGAACATTTTATTGCTGCTGAAGAATTTTCCATACAGAATGGAAATACTTCGATTACCAGTTTTAAGATTCAATCTTATTTGGATAAAACCGAATTTGATCGCAGTATCCCTTATGAAAAAGACCGCATTTCCCTAACGGTAGAGAATATTACTATGGACAGCCTTCAATTCAGTCTTAAAAGAGACACTCTCTTCTTAAAAAATCCGTCTCTTGCCATAACAGGGGCAGATCTTGAAATTTACCGGAATAAACTGCTGCCTGATGACCCCCGTACTAAAACCCTTTTCAGTGAAAAAATGCGGGAATCTCCCGTAAAGTTCAATTTTAAGCAGGTGAAGGTAGCCGGTAGTAAAATTCAGTATGAGGAAAAAGTGAAAGAAACCGGGCCCCCGGCAAAAGTGATATTTACAGATATAGAAGGAACTGTGGAAAACCTGGTTAACACACATATGAACAGGGAGGATTTTCCCCGCACCACCGTAAAAGCCGGTGCACTTTTTATGGGTGGTACTTCGGTTACCGTGGACTGGTCTTTCAATGCGACCAATCATAACAACAAATTCCTTATTTCGGGAAAATTTGCTACGGTTCCGGGGGAATTAATGAACCCTTTGCTGAAGCCTTCCCTGGGAGTTGAGGCAGAAGGAGCGTTAGAATCTGCCTCCTTTACCTTTACAGGTAATGAAGATGCGGCCGTGGGAGATGTACGCGTGATCTATGACCGGTTCAAGATCAATGTCATGCAGGATGAGGGACGAAAAAAGAACAAACTGCTTTCAGCTCTGGCCAATCTTTTTGTCGATAATACAGGACTTTCAGAACAGCGTACTCACAATGTGGAATTTACCCGCGACAAAAATAAGTCTTTCTGGAATTACGTCTGGAAGGGCTTGAAAAAAGGGGTTATTGATGCCCTGGGGCAGCTTTAACGAAAAAAAGCCTTTTCCCGAAGATAGCTTTCTACCTGATTGGAATCATATTTTAGGACTATTTGATCCCATATTTTTGCTCGTAAATTATTAGGAATGAGCAATTTTTTAATCAATAAGTACAATGTGGCGGGGCCAAGGTACACCAGTTACCCAACCGTGCCTTATTGGGACCAGGATAACTTCAGTATTGAGGAGTACAAGAAGACCCTGAAGAGATCATTTTTGGAGAGCAATGACAGTGAAGGGATTAGCCTTTATTTCCATTTGCCATTTTGCGAGAGCCTGTGCACGTTTTGCGGCTGTAATAAGCGCATCACCAAACGTCATGAGGTGGAATCACCTTATATAGCAGCAGTATTGGAAGAATGGGACCTGTACCTGGAACTGCTGGGGAAAAAGCCTGTGATCAAAGAGATCCATTTGGGCGGGGGAACCCCCACATTCTTTTCTCCGGAAAATTTAAAACTACTTTTAAACGGTATCTTCAAAAATGCCATTAAAGCCGAAGAATTCGACTTCAGTTTTGAGGGCCATCCAAATAATACCCGAAAAGACCACCTGCAGGCATTATATGACCTGGGGTTTGACCGGGTGAGTTACGGGGTCCAGGATTACAATGTGGTGGTGCAACAGGCTATTCATCGTTTTCAGCCTTTCGTCAATGTGAAGAACGCTACCGAACAGGCCAGGGAAATTGGCTATACTTCCGTTGGTCATGATATTATCTTCGGATTACCTTTTCAGACAGTAGAGCATATCAAGACAACCATAGAAAAGACGAAGGAGCTGATGCCTGATCGAATCGCGTTCTATAGTTATGCGCACGTGCCGTGGATAAAAGGGAACGGGCAGCGAGGCTTTAAAGAAGAAGATCTTCCAACGGCCGAAGTAAAACGGGAAATGTACGAAACGGGAAAGCGAATGCTTGCCGAAGCTGGATATGTCGAAATTGGCATGGACCATTTTGCACTTAAAAGCGATTCTCTATATAAGGCTGTCGAAAATAAAAGAATGCACAGGAACTTTATGGGCTACACCTCTTCAAAAACCAAGGTGATGATAGGCTTGGGGGTATCGGCTATAAGTGACAGCTGGACTGGTTTTGCCCAGAATGTGAAAACCATTGAAGAGTATTACGAGATCCTGGACAAAGGTGAGCTTCCGTTGTATCGAGGACATATACTGACCGAAGAAGATGAAAAACTTAGAAAACATATTCTTAACCTGATGTGTAACCTGGAAACGTCCTGGAGTGAAGCCAGCCTGTATTTTCCTGAATTGCCCGATGTACTGATTCGATTGAAGGAAATGGAATCAGACGGCCTTATTAGTATTGAAAAGGATAAGTTAACCATCAAAGAGGAGGGGAGGCCATTTGTGCGGAATGTATGTATGGCTTTTGACCTGTTGCTCCAAAGAAGCAAACCCGAAACACAGTTGTTCTCAATGACAGTTTAAAGATTCTGTCAAAAACAAAAAATCCGAAGCGGGAGCTTCGGATTTTTTTTAACTATCAACTAATCTAAGCCTTTGATCGGCTAACATACATATTCATGAACAGGTTTCCGGCCATATTGCGGGCGCGGTTCTTGGCGATGTTTGCCCTGTCCCCTTCAAAAAGTTCATCAATGGTTTCGAACCACATGTTTAGCCACTCGCCAAAATGCTTTTGTTCAATACTGTGATTGAATTGATCGTCCACCTCTTTATGTGCTCTCATGGGATTACCCCTAAATTTGCTCACCATGAACAAATTGGTTTCCCAGAAGTCGGTAAGCTTCTCCAGGTGTGAAGGCCAGTCTTGAATGGTTTCATTGAAGAAATGCCCTATTTCGGCATTTGCCCTAACTTTGGAGTAAAAGGTAGAAACAAGGAGAAAAACATCCTCCCTGTTCATTATATCAGTTTTCATTAGATCCTATTTAGTAGCGCATCCAAACGTTGATTAAAAGGAGAATGCTGCTCACAAGAAGGCTCAAAATTAAAGTATTAAATACAAATTTAGCCCTCATTTGTGCCAAAACCGTTACCAGGTAGGTCATACTAACAGCTACTACCAGAAATAACTGGAACATCTGTATAAAATCGTGTCCGTTCATTAAAATGACCATAGCAGATGCTGCCCCTACACAGGTGGTTAGAATAATGGCTACGGCTGAGTAACCCACAAATAATTCCTCAAAATCTTTATACAATGTGTTGTAAAGTCTCATAACTTGCTCGTTTTTAGTTATGGGACAAATTTAAGGGGGGAGGCTCCTGGAGAATATGATTTGAGTCATAAATGCAGACATTTTTGTCTGCATTTAAATGTAATATGCTGATAGCTAAGGGTTATCTATAAAGTTTTCGTTTTTTGATCTCGACTTCCCCTTTTTTCTCCAGAGATTTTGTAGCCCTGATCACTGTTTCCACCCTGAGGCCGGTAAGGTCTGCCAACTGCTGCCGGGTAAGGTCAACCCTGTAGGCAAACTTTCCTTCTGTCTTATGGACGTACTTTTTAAGGTAATCCAGGATCCGTAGTATGCGGTGCTCGGGTTCCTGGCTGGAAATTTCAGAAACCATGATGGCTTTGTAGAATAACCTTTTAGCGAGGGTTTCGGTGATCTTTAGGTGTACCTTCGGGTTGGAGGTAAGAAGTTCTAAAAAGTGCTCTTTTGGGAGCTGAAGTACTTCAGCATCTGAAATGGCTTCGGCATTGGCGGGATATTTCACATTTGCCAGGAGGGGAGGCTCCCCAAAACTCTGGCCGATGGAAAAGATCCCCTGGATAAATTCTTTACCGTCTTCATTATAATTGTTCATTTTGATCTCCCCCGAAACCACCTGGTAAAAGTTCAACGCGCTTTCACCTTCCCTGAAGAGTTGATCACCTTTTGAAAAGGTCATTCTTTTTGCTCCGTAATCGAGCAACAGGTTTTCATCTATCATAAAATTCTATTGATGGGACCTTATCAACTGGACCAGGTCAGATTTTTGTACCACACCCGATTGTCTCCATAACTGCTGTCCATTCTTAAAGAGAATTAAGGTGGGAACTCCCCGAACCTGGTACTTTTCTGAAAGCTGCTGATTTTTGTCCACATCGATCTTTACGATCTTCACATCCTCTCCCAGTTCAGCTTTGGTGTCTTTTAGGATGGGAGCAAGTGTTTTGCATGGGCCGCACCAGTCGGCAAAGAAATCTACCAGTACCGGTTTATCACTATTTATGATTTCATTAAAACTACTTTTCATGACTTTAATTTTTTTTGTTACTCCAATTGCAAATGTAAAGATGAACCTGATTTTTTGTACGGTAGGAACCGGGAAACCAGAAATTTCCTTTCCATACTTTTGTTCTTCAGCATGGCGGTTTCTTGCCGGTATGTCATTTTTAGATCAAACCTGATCTCAATGATATCCTGTACCTGGATGAGACCAAACATCTTCTTTATGGGCTTGAGGCCAAACTTCCGGATATTCAATGTAAGTCGACCTTTCAACCTTCGGACTTCATCCCCCGAGATCTTCACTGGGACCTTATAGGTCTTCGTTGTGCCTGCAATGTAAATTTCTATTGTTGCATTAATTGTTTTATCGGTTTCCAGGACTGCTCTTTTAAGGGTGAGACGCATTTCGGGATATTTTTCCGTCTTCACCATTTTATGAAAATCCTCATTTCTTCCTTTTTTTCCGCAATCAAACCCCCGACTTTTTAAAGTCAGGACCGCATCCTTAAAGAGGTATTGCTGCTGGTGTTTTTTTAGGGAAATATTTTTTGAAACTTCGAGTTGATCAATATCAAAAAGACAGGTGAAGGTGGTGACTTTTGCATCTCCATAAATGCTGATGCTGCTTTCTGGCAGGATATCCAGGTTAGTGATCTTTTCTTCCTGTGCGAAAATCAGAGCCGCAGATAACAAGAAGAAAGAGCAGAATAATGTTTTCATCCATTATGGAATTTTCACTTTTTAATAACCTGAGATACCCGCATATCTAAAGTTATTAAAATTATAGCAAAGATTCTGATCCTATGCCTGTTTTTAAATAATTTATCCTGTTATCGGGTTTTGTTGAGCCTGGAATAGGCTTCTTCTTCCAATTGTTCCCGGTGATCTGGATGTGCGATTGAAATAAGCGCTTTTGCCCGTTGTTTCAGGTTCTTTCCGTATAAGTTGACAACCCCATATTCTGTCGCGATATAATGCACGTGTGCACGCGTAGTGGTCACACCGGCACCCTCTTTAAGGTAAGGGACAATTTTGGAGATACCGTTGTTGGTAATAGACGGCATGGCAATAATGGCTTTTCCACCTTCAGAAAGGGAGGCTCCACGTATAAAGTCCATTTGACCGCCTACTCCCGAGTACTGGTAGTTTCCAATCGTATCTGCGCATACCTGGCCGGTAAGGTCGATCTCAATGGCGCTGTTAATAGCAGTAACTTTTGGGTTTTGCCGAATGATGGCGGTATCATTGGTATATCCCGCTTCTTTAAAATGGATGAGGGGATTGTCATCAATAAAGTCGTACAATTTCTGCGATCCAAGGGCAAAGCAGGTCACAATTTTTCCGGTCTTGATCTCTTTTTCCTCCCCCGTAATAATGCCTTTTTCAACAAGTGGCAGTATTCCGTCAGAAAACATTTCTGTGTGGATGCCCAGGCGTTTATGATTCATGAGGTTAGAAAGAACCACATTTGGAATTCCACCAATACCCATTTGCAGGGTTGCACCGTCTTCTATCAATTCGGCAACATGTTTTCCTATTTGTTGCTCAATTTCTGAGGGCGCTTCCATTTCATGAGAATGAATGGGCATATCAATTTCTGTGGCTGCAAATATTTTGCTGATGTGAATTATGCCATCCCCGTGTGTTCTTGGTACCTGTGGATTGATCTGCGCGATCACCTTTTTTGCGGTTTGAATGGCCGGTAAGGTAATATCTACAGAAACCCCTAGGGAACAATATCCGTGTTTATCGGGCGGGGAAACCTGTACAAAGGCTACATCCAGCGGTAGAATATTCTTTCTGAACAACAGGTGTATCTCACTCAAAAAAATAGGAATGTAAGCTCCGTAACTTGAGTTTACGGCATCACGAACGTTACCGGATGCGAAACAACTGTTAGTGCGAAAAGAGTTTCGGTAGGGCTCTTCGGTATATCGTGCCCTTCCTTCGGTGTGTATCTGAAAAAGCTCTACGTCTTCAAGTTCCTCATATCGGTCTGTCAATGCATTTATAAGGACCTTCGGGGTCATCGCTGCTCCCTGGAAAAATACCCTGTCACCCGATTTTACATGCGAAACTGCTTCTGCAGCTGAAACGATCTCCATTTTACTTTTCTTTTATTTTCTAATTTTGAGATCAAAATTGATCTCGATCTCGTCTTTCACCTGGATCATCCCAAACAGCTTCTTTGGAGGTTCAAGTCCAAAGTCATTAATATCAAGTGCCAGAACCCCATTAAAATGTGCCACCTCATCATTCTGAATATTAACCGGCACATCATAGAATTTCTGCGTTCCGGCTATAGTGATGCAAACATTGGCTATACCTTTAGTAGGTGACTGGACCTTGACCTTATTTACCTCCAGGAGGATCTCTGGATGTTTTTCAGACTGGATGAGGGCGTGAAAATCTTTATTGATCGCTTTACTTCCGCAGTCAAATCCCTCTGTATTGAGCTTGAGGATAGCCCCATTGAAATTGATCTGGGACTTGTTATTGGAATAAAATATTTTTTGGGCCTCTTTTGTATAGGAAGCATTGAAATTACACTCAAAGGTGTTGATATTAGTGTCACCGGTGATACTCAGCTCACTGGCCGGTAACACTTCGATCTGTGTAGGCTGATAACTGCCCTGGGCAAAAGAAAATGCACCCGTCAACAGTATCATAATCATTGGCATTAACTTTTTCATAGTAGTATAAATTTAGGTAAAAAAAATGGGGGAACCCGGTTCCCCCATTTCGGGCTAAGCTCAAACGAATCTTTTATATGCCTTAGAAGCTGATTACTGCTTCAAGGTTAAAGCCGTTGAATTGTGCGTCATCATAGATGGTTCCGGCAGGATAGTCGTTATACTGCTGGTTCACGTACTCGATTTTTGCAAGAACGTTTTTGGTTAGGAACCATCCACCGCCTATGTTGAAACGGTTAACAGAAACATCATCATTGCTTGCAGTATTGTAACGTGCACCTAGGTAAAAGTCTTCAGTTGCACCAAATCTGTATAGAAGCTCACCTGCAAATTGATTCCAATCATCATTTTCAGTTGATGCATTTTCATAGATTCCAAAGAACTCAAGTCCTCCTACTTTTACGAATGGGTTGATCATGAAAGAAGTAAGTTCTTCTCCTTGGGCAGGGTTAATTCTAGCAGCTCTGAAATTACCCTCTATTACATTGTAGTATCTTGATCCTGCACGGTCACCAGAGTAAAGGTATTGTGTAGCTCCTCTTGAACCCACAGGTCTGAATCCAGAGTGAAATACAGATCCTGTTAATCTGAATCTGAAATCTTCAGAGAATTGCTTGTCATAACCAAGTTTTGCAAGGTAAGAAGGATCTCTATCGCTTTTTACGGAGCTTTGGTTAATTGTACTGTTAGTAAAACCTACCATTGCTAACCATGGTCCATTCATATAGTACACTTCTGCACCCACTTCGGTAGTAAAGGCATCCATTAGGTAGTTACCTACGAATGGGTTGTAAAGGGCCATCGCGTTGTCAGATCTTCTGAAGTGAGCGTCACCGTAGTTGTTCTCCATGTGACCAATTTTGATCCTCCAGTTATCCATAACGCCTGCCAGGTCTTCGCTGATCCATTCAAGACCATCGATTTGAATGTATCCACCTTTTACATATGCTTCATTGTGGTGTTGAGAAGAAAGATAGGTTCTCAAGTGCATTCTTAAACCTTTTGCCAAAAGAACGTCAAGATCAAGGTTGGCAGTAGCAAGGTTAAAATTAGTTCCAAGTTCGGTAAGATCGTCCTCCCCTGAAGAATTTTCCTGGCGTAGTCCCTGTAATTGTATTGTGGAAGCTCCACCTATTCTTACCTGTACACCATCAAAATCATAATCAGTGTCCTTTGTTGGTTCAAATTCATTGATCCCTCTTTGATCTGGAGCTCTAAAGTTAGGAAGTTCTCTGTCCCAAATGGTTTTTTCTTCCACTTCTACTTCTACTTCTACTTCTTGTGCCTGTGCCTGGAGGCCCATCGCCATCATAAGGGCGATACCTGAATATTTAATTAAATTTCTCATTTTTGATAATTAAAAAGTTGATAGTTAAATTGTTTAATCTGTTTTTGTTATTGATTATTTTGAATAAGCCGCTTCAAATTTAATGTTGACCTCTTCTCCGGTAGTAATGGTTCCAAACATAGCTGTTGGAGGATCTACTTTATAGTCAGTCATGTTGATCTTTTTGTTGCCGCTAAGGGTGATCCTGTCGCCGGTCACTTTCGCGTCAAAAACCAACTCTATATTCTTTTTGGTTCCTGCGATGGTAAGAACTCCGTTTGCGATGATCTTACAGGATGTTTTAGAGGTACAATCAAGGTTTTTCACGTTTGTAAGCTCATAGGTTATTCTGCTGTACTTATCTGTGTTAAGAGCCTTGTATGCATTTTTATCCATTCCGCCCTTTCCGCTTTTTAAACTCTCGGCAACCACTCCAAACTGTAACTGGTCCAGTTGCACCAATTGTCCGTCTTCCATTTGAACCTTCAAACTTCCCTGGAGCTCTTTTGCAGACATCTCCCAGTCATGAATATTTGAGGTTCCTTCCACTTTTAGATTGGAGGCTCCACTGTTCAAGGTAAAAGTTTGAGCTGCTATTGGGTTGACAGAAAATACCATTACCAGAAAGCTTCCAATTACTAACCAAAGGTTCTTTTTTGTGTTCATGATTTATGTTTTTAATTATGATACAAAGATGGGGTAGAAATGCAGGGCAGAGTATGACGCGGGTCAGGTTTCGATAAGATTGTGGTGCTTGTAAATTTGATTTTTAAGGTATCTTTCACATTTCCCACAACCTCAATAAAATGTGAGGTTTAGGGCCACTAAAGATTCTTGCATCTCTCGAAAAGCTGACTATGCTCATGTTTTCAAGGTTAAAATTCTACCTTAAAGTTCTAAATGAGGTTTTTTCGAGACAAAGGATAATCAAATTTTAACCCGATTTTAATATTTCACTTCTAAAAATTGGATAAAACGGTCCTATTTATTAATAGCTAACCTTACTAACCATGAATTTTTATAACAAGGATTTAAGAAATTTAGTGGCAGTTGACTGCGGCGTTGACCACGGCCGTGGCAGGAGAAGGTGATAGGTATGGAATATCAAGTCCCATTCCCCGGATGATGAACAGTAGACCAATTACCACCACAAATACCGGGATTATCTTTTGAACTTTTCTTCTCAGGATACCATTCAGCATACCACTAAAATAAACTGCTGTGGTCATTAACGGGATGGTTCCTATCCCGAACAATATCATATACAGACTCCCTTTTAAAATGGCCCCTGAAGCGATCGCGCCAAATACAGCCATATATACCAGCCCGCAGGGAAGGAAGCCGTTTAAAAAGCCAATGGTGAAGAAGGTATCGGGGGTCTTCTTTTTCAAAGCTGCCCCGAGAGAAGATTTTACTTTGCCGATCAATTTATAAAGCGGTTTCGATAAATTGTATTTTCCGAAGGTTTTGGAAGGAATTACAATAACCGCGATCATCAATATGCCCGCGGCTATTGATAAGTGCTGCTGAATTCCGACGAGATTAAAACTTTTTCCCAGCATACCAAAAGTCAATCCAATTAAGGCATAGGAGAAAATACGACCGAAATGGTACAGAAAAATCTGCAGGAATTTTTTCAGGGAATTATCCCTGTTCACGGGAAGCATAAAGGCAATAGGCCCGCACATGCCCACACAGTGAAAACTACCCAGTATCCCGAATATGAGTGCCGATAACAGCATTAATAATTGATCTCTTCTTTGTAAAAGTACGACTGGTCATTATAGGTCCAGTCAATAAGGATGTTCCAGCGGCCGCCCACCAAGCGGTTATCAGGTACGAGCAATTGATGAGAGGACAATGAAAGAGGAATTTCACGGTCCAGTTGCTTGTTTGACGGCCGGTAAAGGAACATTTTACCTTTAATTGTTGAAGGGGTGAGCTCTTTGGGAAAGCTTACAACAAGCCCTTCGGGGGTTTTTTCTATGTGGATGCTCTCAGTAAGATTTAATGCATTGGATTCTTTGTCCAGCTGCTGCTGGAATGCCAACTCAGTCTTATAATATTCTTCTGTAACCAAATCATGACTAAAAGCCTCATCTGTAATCATAGTGATCACCAGGAACAGGATAAAGCTCACAAAACTTACAATTGCCAGGACGATGCCTGTACCCCAATTTATCTTCATCTTCAAATTTTATTTTGTTATCTGAAACTCCTTGGCCCCATAAAATTGGTGCTGGTCTTTTCTATTAATTTTTTATCACTGTAAATTCCTATCTCAACATTACTCTTTTCATCATTAAGTAAGGCTTTGTTAATCTCTATGAACAAAGTTCCCTCTGCAAGACCCTTTTCGGGGACTTCAATATTTTTATGAGTAACAGATTCAATTTTTCCTTCATGGGAGAGCAACTTAAAATAGACATTCTCGAATTTGTCGGTTGTCTTATTGATCAATTTGAACGTATAGACGTTACTGATCATATTCCCTTCCCTGGATTCATATAATTGCCCCGGAAGTCTTAAAATGGTTGCTTCAACATCACTTCTTATGAACAGCATCCCAGAGAGTATCCCCACCAGCACAAACAGTATTGCTGCATAACCTTTCATTCTTGGAGTGAAAGTAAAACTCCTCTCTTTTTCGATATCTTCTTCGGAATAATACCCTATTAAACCTTTAGGAAGATCAACCTTTTCCATCATCGCGTCACAGGCATCTATACATGCCGTGCAGTTAATACACTCCAATTGGGTTCCATTTCTAATATCTATTCCCGTTGGGCATACGTGTACACATTGGGAACAATCGATACAATCACCTTTCCCCAGTTCTTCACGGTTCTCATTCTTTTTAAATTTTGATCTCCCTTTTTCCCGCTCCCCACGCTTGTGGTTGTAAGCCACTACGGCCGATTTATTGTCCAAAAGTACACTTTGTAACCTTCCGTAGGGACAGGCAATGGTACATACCTGCTCCCGGAACCAGGCAAAAATGAAATAGAATACTCCGGTGAAGATCAAAAGGGCTGTAAAGGTGCTGAGGTTATCCAAAGGCCCTTGGGTAACGTATTGCAGGAGTCGTTTGCTGCCCACCAGGTAAGCCAGGAAAACGTTGGCAATGCCAAAGGAGATGAGGAAAAAGATAAACCATTTACTTCCTTTTTTTCTAATCTTAGCAGCATTCCATTCCTGCTTATCCAGTCTCATTTGTGCTCCCCGGTCTCCCTCTATCCAGTACTCTACCTTCCTAAAAACCATTTCCATGAAGATGGTCTGAGGGCAGATCCAACCGCAGAAGATCCTACCATAAGCATTGGTAAAGAGGGTTACGAACAGCACCCCAATGATCATGGCAGTCACACCTATATAAAAATCCTGGGGCCAAAAGGGGAATCCTAAAATATGGAATTCGCGCCCCAGGAAATTGAATAGCATAAACTGGTTGCCGTTTATGTGAATAAATGGCGAGGCAATCAAGAAAATTAGTAGAAACCAGGTAAGCACGGTACGGTATTTATAAAAATTACCTGCCGGTTTTTTTGGATATACCCAAGCCCGCTTTCCCTTATCGTCCATGGTGCCTATCCTGTCCCGGAAATTGCTGTTGGTGGTATCCACTGTTAGCTGGTTTTTTAAATTAAATTATTCTTCTGTCCAGATTTCTCCTTCTGCTTCTTTTGGACTAGCAGGGGTTGTTCCCTGCAGACTCAATACATAGCTCGAAACCTGCTGGATCTCTGTAGGGGAAAGAGTAGACTTCCATGCCACCATTCCTTTACCTGAACGTCCTCCCTCACTGATCGTTTGGAAGATGTTCTTGATGCCGCCACCAAGGATCCAATGCTCATCGGCCAGGTTTGGACCAATTCCTCCTCCGCCATCAGCTGCGTGGCATGCCATACAGTTGGTTTGATAAATAGCTGCTCCTTTTTCCAGGTCTTCGGGCTCAGTAAGTGCTACTACCGACTCGGCATCAACAAGATCTGGCGCATTCTTTTTATATTCTTCCACGGCGATCTTTGCCGCTGCCATTTCCTGTTCAAATTCGGTTGCCTGGTTGGCACCATCCAGGACGTGGTAGTAAACCATATAACCTGCAGCAAAGACAATAGATACATAAAAGGAATATAGCCACCACGGTGGGAGCTTGTTGTCAAGCTCCTTGATCCCGTCATAGTTGTGATCCAGTTCCAGGTCCCTTTCTTCGGAAATTGGACGGGTACCCATAAGCTTTCTGTAAAGCTTTTTGAGATCGTATTTCTCCATCCTCTTTTCATGGGCAGCCATATATTTTTCCTTAGCTTCAGGAGAAAGAGATTTGAAAAGGATATTTTCAAAGGCTCCTAGAACGATTTCCGCAGAAATGAGTAATAAAAGAATGAAGGCCAGCACTAGCTGTAAAACCGGATATTCTATAAAGGCGTAAGTACCGGGGGAGTCAATAAAATACTCCATTCCGCCTACAATGATCAAAAAGATAACCGGAATTCTTATCCAGGCGGGAATTGCATGTCTCATAATGTCTGGTCGTTTTCAGTTTCTAACGGGATCTGTTCCATATTGTTGATATACTCTTTTTTAGCGGTGAACACCCACCAGAAAAGAAGTACAAAAAACAAGAAGAAGATAAGCAGGGAAAGGATTGGGTATATTTCAATTCCCGCAATGGTCTCCATGTGTCCTTTTATAAATTTTAACATGATGTCTTAATTTGAAGTGGTTGAAGTTTCAGGTTCTTTGATCTTAATGTCTGTACCCAGGCGCTGGATGTACGCAATAAGGGCTACGATCTCACGGTCTTTCATTTCTACGAAATCGAGTCCGTTCTCTTCTGCATATTTCTTATCGGCTTCATAGGTTGCCACAAAGTCTGGGTCGTTGTACAGGTTTTCCTGGATTTGGGTGGCCTGTGCATCCATATGGGCCTGCGCGTTCGCAATCTCCTCCTCGGTATAAGGGACTCCCAGTTTTACCATTGCCCGCATTTTTGTCTCAGTATTGGAGCGATCGTTTTTATCTGTGATGAGCCATTTGTAACCCGGCATTATTGATCCTGCCGATGTGCTTTGAGGATCATACATGTGATTAAAATGCCAGTTATCAGAATATTTTCCTCCAATTCTCATAAGATCGGGCCCGGTACGTTTACTTCCCCACAGGAATGGGTGGTCGTATACATATTCCCCGGCTTTAGAATACTCCCCGTATCGCTCTACTTCACTTCTAAAAGGACGGATCATCTGCGAGTGACAGGAAACACAACTTTCCCTAATGTAGATGTCCCGACCTTCCAGTTCCAGGGGAGTATAAGGTTTCACACTGGTGATGGTTGGAATATTTGATTTAACCAGGATGGTAGGGACGATCTGGATAATTCCTCCTATAAGGATGGCAATGGTCGCAAGAATGGTTAATTGCACTGGTCTTCTTTCCAACCAGGTGTGGAATCCTTCACCAACCAGTCTTCTTTTACTGATCTTTTCAAGCGGTGCTGCTTCGGCAAGTTCATCGGTCACTTCAGAACCAGACTTGATTGTCTTGTAAACGTTGTACAGCAGGATGAACATTCCAAGGATATACATGCTTCCTCCAATTGCCCTGAACCAGTACATTGGGATGATCTCGGTTACGGTTTCAAGGAAGTTTCCGTAGACAAGAGTACCGTCAGGATTGAACTGTTTCCACATGGAAGCCTGAACAAACCCTGCAACGTACATGGGCAGTGCATAAAGAATGATTCCCAGGGTTCCCACCCAGAAATGAGCGTTTGCCAGCTTAATAGAGAATAATTTTGTCTTGAACATTCTAGGTACCAGCCAGTAGACCATACCAAAAGTTAAGAATCCGTTCCAGGCAAGTGCTCCCACGTGAACGTGTGCAATAACCCAGTCACTGAAGTGAGCGATGGCGTTCACATTTTTTAGCGAAAGCATAGGGCCTTCAAAAGTGGCCATCCCGTAGCCGGTAATGGCAACAACCATGAATTTAAGGACGGGATCTGCTTTTACCTTATCCCACGCTCCTCTTAATGTCAGCAATCCGTTGATCATACCTCCCCAGGAAGGCATCAGTAACATTACAGAAAAAGCAACCCCAAGGTTCTGAGCCCAGTCTGGTAAAGACGAATACAATAAATGGTGTGGCCCAGCCCAGATATAGATAAAGATCAAAGACCAGAAGTGAATGATGGACAATTTATAAGAGTACACCGGCCGGTTAGCGGCTTTAGGCACAAAATAGTACATAAGGCCCAGGAACGGAGTAGTAAGGAAAAACGCTACTGCATTGTGCCCGTACCACCACTGTACCAGGGCATCCTGTACCCCGGCGTAGACTGAGTAACTTTTGAACAGTCCTACAGGAATAGCAAGGCTGTTGAAAATATGGAGAACGGCAACAGTTACAAAAGTAGCAATGTAAAACCAGATCGCCACGTAAAGGTGACGCTGTCTTCTCTTAAAAATAGTGGCAATAAGGTTCCAGCCAAACACTACCCAAACCACAGCTATGGCAATATCAAACGGCCATTCAAGTTCTGCATATTCTTTTGAGCTGGTAAAACCCATGGGCAGCGTGATCGCCGCCCCTACAATGATCGCCTGCCATCCCCAAAAATTGATCTTGCTCAGGATATCACTGTACATCCTTGCTTTAAGAAGGCGCTGTGTGGAGTAATAGACTCCGGCGAAAATGGCATTACCTACAAAGGCAAAGATTACCGCATTGGTATGTAAAGGTCTTAAGCGACCAAAGCTTAGCCATGATATCCCATCTGTTAGATTTGGGAATAAAAACATAAAGGCCAGCAGGAGACCTACTGACATTCCCACCACGCCCCAAAGCAGGGTAGCGTAGAGAAAGTTTTTTACGATCTTGTTGTCGTAATAGAACTGTTGCAATTCCATACTTGATTCTCTTTGTTAAAGTTTACTGGATTTGTTTGTTTTTTCTTTGACAAGCTCATCTTCGAACAGCATACGTACCGAGGGGGTGTAGTCATCATCAAACTGGCCTTTTCTTACCGCAATGATGAAAACAATGAAAAAGAATACCGCCACAGTAATACTTACTGTCAGTAACAAATAGATTACGCTCATACCTATTTAATTATGGGGGCAAAACTAGGAGGAACCTGTTTTTCTAAATATGACCTCGATCAGGTTTCTATAAGAAAGCATCTTTTTGTAAAAAATTCAGGCAGACATGATTACGCTCATATTAGAGAGAAAAGTTAATTAGGACATTTGTGTCTGAAATTGAAACTGACTTAAAAAAATCTGATCATGAAAAATTCCAAAACATCTACATTGAAACTGGTTTACCTGTTTTTTGCAGTCGCACTTTTAGCCGGTATCCTAAGTTCTTGTGAGAAAGCGGCGGCCGAGAAAAAGGAGCCTGAAAAAATGAAAGTATATGGCGAAAGTGAAGCCGAAATGACGGCTCCACCTAAAGTTCCGCGTCCCGTGGGAAAAAGGCCTGCTACCAAACTAATTGTTAATATGGAGGTAGTTGAAAAAGAGATGGAAATGGCAGATGGGGTGACCTATAACTACTGGACCTTTGACGGTTCGGTTCCCGGAAGCTTTATTCGTACCCGTGTAGGAGATGAAATTGAGTTCCACTTCAAGAACCACCCAGATAGTAAACTGCCTCATAATATTGACCTCCACGCGGTAACAGGACCGGGGGGAGGAGCTGAGTCTTCTTATGTAGCACCGGGCCAGCAGTCGACCTTTACCTTTAAAACAATGAACCCCGGCCTTTATGTTTACCACTGTGCCACGGCTCCTGTGGGAATGCACATTGCAAATGGAATGTACGGACTTATCCTGGTGGAGCCTGAAGGTGGACTGCCTCCTGTAGATCGTGAATATTATGTGATGCAGGGTGATTTCTATACCAAAGGGGAGCATGGAGAAAGAGGCTTTCAGGCCTTTGATATGAATAAAGCTGTTGATGAAGATGCAGATTACGTGGTCTTCAATGGTAAAGTGGGAGGTCTTACCGGTGATAATGCCTTACATGCTAAAGTTGGCGAAACAGTAAGGTTATTTGTTGGGAATGGAGGACCAAATCTGGTGTCTTCTTTCCACGTGATTGGAGAGATCTTCGATAAAGTGTATGTTGAAGGAGGAAGCAGCATCAATGAAAACGTACAGACTACTTTGATCCCTGCCGGTGGTGCTGCCATTGTAGAATTTAAAGTAGAGGTTCCGGGCGACCTTGTTCTGGTAGATCACTCCATCTTCCGTGCATTTAACAAAGGGGCTTTGGGTATCCTTAAAGTAGAAGGAGAAGAGAATGAAAAAGTTTTTGGCGGAAAGATCGCTGAAGGGCCTTATAATCCTGGAACAGTAGTTTCTGCCGAGGTTCAAACCGAAGAATCTCATGAACCGGGGAATGAGATGTCTCTCGCTGAAAAAATGGAAAGAGGTAAAACCGTTTACACTCAAAACTGTATGGCCTGTCACCAGGCAACAGGAGCAGGCCTTCCCGGAGCATTCCCTCCGCTTGCGGCTTCAGACTGGCTGAATGCAGATGCGCACCGTGCAATTGATGCCGTGAAATTTGGGCTCTCAGGGGAGATCAAGGTTAACGGGGATGTCTACAACTCAATGATGCCCAAGCAGAATATTTCTGACGAAGATATCGCCAGCGTACTTACCTATATCTACAACAACTGGGATAACAACAAGACCGAGGTAACCACTCAAATGGTTAAATCAAGAAAATAACAAATAAGAGAATTATGAAGACTATAATCAGATTGGCCATTTGTTTCGCAGTAATGATACAGAGCCAGGCTTTTGGCCAGTCTGGTTCCATGGTCAAAATAGAAGGAGGGGAGTTCATTCCTTTATACGGCACTGATTCTGCAGTACAAATAGATGACTTCTATATGGACGTCTACCCTGTGACTAACGCAGAGTTCCTGGAATTTCTAAAGAAGAATCCGAAATGGAAGCGATCACAAGTGAAGAAACTCTTTGCAGACGAAAGTTACCTTAAAGACTGGATCGATGATGAAACTCTGGCACCGGGTGATTTACCAAATTCCCCTGTCACTAATGTTTCCTGGTATGCTGCAAAGAATTACTGCGAGTGTGAGGGAAAGAGGCTTGCCACGGTAGATGAATGGGAGTATGTAGGAATGGCTAATGAAGAGCTTCCCGATGCACGGGAGTTAAAGACCTATAATAACTACATTCTTAGCTGGTACGAAACACCACAAACCCATAAAAAAGAGATTGGAAGTACTTTTAAAAATTACTGGGGAGTGTATGATATGCATGGGCTGGTTTGGGAATGGACCTTGGACTTCAATTCGGTAATGATTGGGGGAGAATCCAGGAAAGACAGGACAGGAGATAATAATCTATTTTGCGGTGCCGCTGCGGTAGGAGCCACAGATCTAATGAATTATGCAGCGTTCATGCGATATGCCTTTCGCGGAAGTATGAAGGCTAAATATTCCACTAAAAACCTTGGCTTTAGATGTGTACGGGATGTAGACAAAGAAGCTTTTTAAAAAGAAAGAAAGATGAGAAACGTTATATGGATATTTGTATTCGCAGTTTTTTTTGCTGCCTGTAATAGTACCGGTAATGAGGAAGTCAAAGATAAGGAAGAAATAGCCGAAGCTAAAATTCCTGACCTTTCCAAAGAGTTGCCCGAGCTCTCCATCTATAATCTGCCTTCTACCTGGACCACACAAGATAATGAGAATATTGAACTGGAGGATCTTAGGGGAAATGTCCTGGTAATGGTGATGATCTATACCTCGTGTAAAGCCGCCTGTCCACGACTGGTAGCCGATATGCGGAACATTGAGAAACAGGTGCCCGAAAATGACCTGGACCGTGTGAAGTTTATCATGGTGAGCATAGATCCCGAAACGGATACCCCCCAGCGCCTGAAGAAATTTTCAGAAGAAAATCTCATGACAGATGACCATTGGATGTTCCTGAGAGGCACCCCCGAAGATACCCGCGAATTTGCAGCGGTACTGGCCGTAAGTTACAAGAAGATCTCTCCCATTGATTTTTCTCACTCCAATATCATCAGCGTGTTTGATGAAGAAGGCGTGCTGGTGCACCAACAGGAAGGTCTTGGAGTAGATAATGAAGAAACGGTAGCCGCCATTCACAGCGAAGTTTCTAATTAGAGAAGATTTTTGTTACAGATAAAGACTGCCCGGAAGAAAATGATCTTTCGGGCAGTTTTTTTGATTTGTCCCAAATATAATGTCATTTCCGAATTACGCAGTTTAAATTGTGAGCACATAAACAATTAATTATCAATGAATTAACCATGAATAAGATGAGGGTGAGGTAATATTGTAAGTTTCTTAAATGATAAGCTATGAAAAAGTATTTACTATTGTTTTCTCTCCTGGCAGGAGTATTTTTTATTTCCTGCAGTGGAGATGATGACGGCGAGGGTAAGCCTGGTTTTGCCGTGCAGGGTACTTTAAAAGTGGGGAACCAGATCTATCAAAATGGTACAATAACGGTTGATTATATTCATTTGAATCATGACGGATGGGTAGCAATCTATCGTTACACTGACAGGCGGGAAGAATTATTGGGTTATTCTTTCCTGCAGGCCGGAACACATCAAGATGTTATTGTTGAGTTGGAAGAATTTGTTGCTGTGGAGAATGTAAGGCTTTTAGCTTTGTTGCATCTGGATGTGAACGAAAATGAACTGTTTGACTGGGATGGACAGACTGGCAATGATTTGCCCCTAAAAAGGTGGGATGTGGAGGTAGCTCGACAGTTTAGCATCTACATGAGAAGTGATTTTGTTAATTTTTGGATAACTGTAGAAGACCAGACTCTTGCAACCGGTCCTTTTTGGGATTCGCTTAATGTTCTTGAAATTGATCTTGAACTAATAAAGGAATTACTTAAGAGCAATACAGCATGGGTAGTAGCTTATAATTGGGGTGTCGATGGTCCTAATGAGATCATAGGAGGTTCTGATGTTCTCGAAGTGAAAAGGCACGAGCAAGTAAACATATGGATGTGGGGACGAGTCCAACCAGGAGATGTTATATGGCTTGTATTACATGATGACATGGGGGAACGAGGCGTGTTTGAAGAATTAGATGACATGGTTTGGGACCCGGAAAGGGAAGCTTTTTTAATGACTCCTGTCAGAATTAAATTTTAAATTTCGAATAAATTCAAATGTTACTGCCCGAAACATACTTTCGGGCAGTTATTTTTAATATGGAATTGACGCAAGATTATTATATGCACCTGTTCTCTTTGGATTCTGCAGGAATAAGATATTATTTTTAATTTAGAGATAGCCTAACCGCTAGCGTCATGACAGCTATTATATCCTTACTCATCATCATTACCCTTTCGGTATTGGCCACCCGTATTGGTACCTTGGCCCTTGTCCATACCGGACTTTCAAAGGAGACTGCAAAATTCCAGGCAAGATCGGCCTTTATGGGAGTAGGTTTTACAACGAGGGAGTCTGAGCTGGTAGTAAACAATCCGGTGCGAAGAAGAATCCTTACCATTCTGATCTTTCTTGGAAATGCAGGGATTATTACCACTATTTCTTCTGCTATCTTTAGTTTTATTTCCCTGGAAAGATCAGGTTTTTTCTCGGTGGAAGTTATAGTCCTTTTTTCGGGTTTTTTTATACTCTTGTTTCTAGCTCGAAGTAAATGGGTGGAAAGAAAACTTTCCCGAATCATTAATAAAGCCCTGAAGAAATATACCTATCTGGATGTAAAAGATTATTACAGCCTACTGCACATTTCTGAAGATTATCGGGTTTCAGAGGTTAGGGTTATGGAAAAGAACTGGCTTTCCAATCGGAAGTTAAGTGAGGTGGATCTTGGTGCGGAAGGAATTATGGTGCTGGGGATAAAACGAAATAATGGGGACTACCTGGGAGCCCCGGTGGGGGAAACCAGGATTGAAGATAATGACACCCTTATCCTATATGGTCGAACTGATTTGTTAAACCAGCTGGAGAGCCGTAGGGAAGGGGTTTCCGGCGATCAGGAACATAGGGAGGCAGTGATGCAACAGGAAGAAATAGTGAGGGAGCAAAAGGAAAATAAAACCTAATAAACCTTCTATTTTTCTTATGATCACACATTCTCTCCCAGGTCTACATTCACCATCCAATTCACCCCGAATTTATCTGTGAACATTCCGAAGTAAGGGCTCCAAAAGGTTTTTTCGAGAGGCATGGTGACCTTTCCGCCTTCCGAAAGTTTTTCGAAAAGATCGTCAGCCTCTTCCTTGCTGTCAGTATTAATTGAAATGGAAAAATTATTTCCTGCTTTGACCGGTGGTCCAAACGCTGTAGAGGTATCACTGCCCATTAAGGCTGTTTCGTCACTTATTGGCAGGCTTACATGCATGATCTTGTCTTTTTCAGAATCAGGCAGGCTGGGGTGATCCTCACTGGGAGGCATATCTTCAAAGGTGCCTAAATAGGAAAAATCTCCGCCAAAAGCGGTCTTGTAGAACTCAAATGCTTCCCGGCAATTGCCGTTGAAGGTCAGGTAAAGATTTACTGTTGTCATGATCTAATAGTTTATAGTTGTTAAAAAAATATTTACTGCTACTTATGTATATAACTCTTCCTTATATAGATTTTAAATACCTCCATGGTCATCAGGATCAGGGTTGCCGTAAAGAACAGCAATACCCACTCACGGCCTGCAATGGGATATAACGAAAGCAGGTTTTGCATGAATGGGACTTGTAGGGCAAGAATGTGAATGCCCTGTGCGATGAGTATTCCATAGATCAGAAAATAATTATTGCTTAGAGGAATTCGAAAGATTGACCTTCTTTCTGAACGACAATTAAGGGTATGAAAGTTTTGCAAGAGTACCATGAGCATGAGTACCGCATTACGGGCAACAGGTTCCTCCCATTTCAATTGATTGAGCAAATGATACCAGAGCCCGAAGGCGAGCAGGCTGATCACCGTGGCAGAAATCAGTGTCTGCCTGATCATTAAGGGATCAAAGATGGATTCATCTGGTTTTCGCGGCGGCATAAGCATCACCTTCTTTTCACCCTTTTCAAAGGCCAGTGCTACATCCTGTATCCCATTGGTCACCAGGTTAAGCCACAGCAATTGTACGGGAAGGAAGGGTAGTGGCAGCATGAAAGCGAGAGCCAGACCAATAGTGACCAGTTCTGCCGCTCCTGTTGAAATGAGCAGGTAGATAATCTTTCTCAGGTTACTGTAGGTGAATCTTCCTTCTTCTATTCCGGCCTCGATAGAGGCGAAATTATTGTCAGTTATAATAATGGAGGAGGTGTCTTTTGCCACATCTGTACCGTAACCCATAGCTACTCCAATATTTGCAGTTTTTAGAGCAGGGGCGTCGTTAACCCCGTCTCCCGTTACTGCAATAAAATGACCGGCGTCTCTGAGGGATTGGACGATATGTTGTTTCTGCTGCGGAGAAACTCTCGAAAAAACTCTTTTTGAATATAGTACTTCATTAAATTTCTCTTTTTGATTAATGATTTCATTAAGTTCGGCTCCTGTGGTAAGTTGCTCTTTATTCTTTGCGATCCCTACTTCTCGCGAGATGGCAAGTGCAGTAGCAGGATGATCTCCTGTGATCATGGCGACTTCTATTCCGGCCTTGTGACAGGCTTCTACTGCAGGAGCTGCTTCTGGCCGTAAAGGATCAATGAGAGTTACGAACCCAAGGAGATCCATTGAAGGTAGTTCTCCTACCGGTAAAACTTTTTTGACAGGTCCCCCGCCAACAGCAATGATCCTGTATCCGTTTTCTGCATAATGTACTGCCTCCTCAAGAAGTGCCAAATCCTGTTCGGGGTCTAAATGCTCTTTAATTTTTTCAATAGCACCTTTAACAGCGATCATTAATTGGACTGACCCTTCCTTTTGGTAATAGACCGCGGCGTATTGTCTTTCAGATTCAAAAGGAATCTCGCTAATCTTTTTAATTTTTTCAAGGATATTTTTAGGGGTGTTATATGCTTTGTGAGAAAGACTCAACAATGCCACATCAATAGGATCTCCTGCATAGCTCCAACTGCTGTTCTCCTTTAGCAGCTCCCCTTCATTGCAAACCGTTACAGCCTGCAACAGGTCATCAAGCTTAACGCAATCTCCTGTCCTTACTTCGTTATTTTCGGGAGAAATAATAATACCTTCCCCGTTGTAACCTTCCCCTGTCACTTTAAAGGCCTTTGGACCGGGAAGAACGACGCTTCTTGCGGTTTGCTGATCTACGGTAAGAGTGCCGGTTTTATCGGTCGCTATAAAAGTGCAGCTTCCAAGTCCTTCCACAGCCGTAAGTTTACGAATGATCACATTTCTTTTTGCCATCCTTGAAGCACCAATGGAAAGTGCTACAGTCATCGCAATAGGTAACCCTTCAGGAATAGCCGAAACAGCTACTGCTACCACAAAGAAAAAGATTTCCCGTAGCGGAATCCCGCTAAAATAGCCTAACACTCCCAAAAAGGTGCTGGCCCCCAGAACAATGTAGCTGATCCTCCTGGTAAATTTTTCCATTCTTTTCACCAAAGGGGGTTTTCCTATGGACAGTTCCTTGAGGGAAGAAGCGATCTTCCCAATTTCAGTGTTTAGGGCGGTGGCGACCACCAGGCCTGTTCCCCTTCCCGTCGTTATGGTAGTCCCGGCAAAAAGCATGTTGAATCTTTCCGCAACCGCCACCTCTTTTTCGGGAATTATTTTACTGTGCTTATTAATGGCCAGGGACTCCCCGGTGAGAATAGCCTCTTCTGCAGTGAGATTATTTTCCGTGATGATCCTAATATCTGCCGGTACTTTATTCCCTGATTCTAGGATGACCACATCCCCCGGGACCAGTTCTTCGCTGTCCAACACTATGGTTTTGTCATCCCTTTTTACCTTGGCCTTAATTTTTATGAGGTCTTCCAGGGCAGAAGCTTTAGCCTCTGCCTTATGCTCCTGGTAAGCTCCTATAACAGCATTTAGAATAAGAACAAGGAAGATGAACCCGGCATCAGAATACTCCTTTAGAGCTAAAGCAAGAATCGCTGCGGCAAGTAGTACATAGATAAGCGGACTTAAAAACTGGTTTAAAATAATTTTTAGGAGCGTAATCTTCTTTTTGGTCGGTAAGACATTCCTGCCATATTTTGAAACTCTTTTGGAAACCTCCTCGTAAGAAAGCCCTTCCGGAGAGCTTTCCAACCCAGCGTAAACTTCTTCTGCAGATTTCCGGTGCCATTCCATTTCCGTCATGACAAAAAATATGTTTTTAGGCGCCATGGGGGAACAAGCAGGTGATCATCTTCAAAGTGGCAGGTTTTGGGAATTGTGGAAAAACCTGGCCTGTCTTGTATTAAAGATAATGAAGAAGTATGGGTTTTAAGAGGTAAATGCTAAAAAGTACCGCCTTGCAACCTTTAAATTTTTTTTCCTATAAAATTAGTGCAAACTGTAGTGAATACAATGATACTGACAGAACTCAACGGCATCAGGATCGCGGCGATAATAGGAGATAGTTGCCCGGTGACCGCAAAGTACAAGCCTACGATGTTATAAAGAAAAGACAATATCATACTTACTTTGATCACCTTAATCGCCGCTTTTGAAGCTTTAATGAAGCCAAACAATTTGGTAAATGCCGAAGCATCCAGAATGCCGTCGCAGGCCGGGGAGAACACATTTACATTCTCAGAAATGGCGATCCCTACTTCACTTTGTGCCAGGGCCCCGGCATCATTAAGCCCGTCACCCACCATAATGGTTTTACGGCCTTTTTGCTGCATTCGCTTTATGAATTCCAGTTTATCCTCGGGCTTCTGATTGAAGTGCATTCCTGTTTTCTTAGGGAGCAGTTTTTCCAGTCTCGACTTTTCCCCTTCATTGTCACCTGAAAGTATTGAAAGATGATACTCCTGTGCCAGTTCCCCAAAAAGTTCTTTTGCTCCCTCGCGGTATTCATTGTAAAAAATATACCGCCCTTTATATTGGTTGTTCGCACTCACATGTACAGATGTGTTCAAAGTGGCGACGGCAGAAGTATTTCCCACAAATTCGGCAGAACCTACTTTCATCGCGCTCTGGTGGTACACGGCTTCAATACCTTTCCCGGTAATTTCCCTGAATTCCTGAGGCGGGGAGATCTCATATTCGGCCAGCATATCGTAAAGAGTGCGGCTAAGAGGGTGATTGGAGGCTCTTAGGGTATTTTTCAGTAAAGATTCCTCTTCCGCAGAAAGTTCGATCCCATCGTAGGTAATGCTGCTCT
The DNA here is from genome assembly GCA_964627595.1 of uncultured Flavobacteriaceae bacterium. Classification (GTDB taxonomy): domain Bacteria; phylum Bacteroidota; class Bacteroidia; order Flavobacteriales; family Flavobacteriaceae; genus Salinimicrobium. The sequence continues at coordinate 36,889 of CAZVKA010000003.1, forward strand.
TTTTATTGGAGGTGATGGTTCCGGTCTTGTCAAAGATCAGCATATCTGCCTTTGCCAGCTGCTCGATGACCCCGGCATTTTTAAGGTAGAATTTTTTATTTCCGAAGATACGCAGCAAATTCCCAAGCGTAAAGGGCGTGGACATTGCCAGGGCACAGGGACAGGCAATAATGAGTACTGCAGTGAAAACATTAATGGCAATTGCCATGTTTATAAATGCCCAGTAGGCCGTAGCCGTGAAAGCGATCAACAGTAAAACTACCGTAAAATACTGACTTATGTTATTGATCAGGGAAGTAAAGGAATCTTCTTTTCTGGTCTGAAAAACATCGTTACTCCACAATTTAGTGAGATAACTCTGGGATACCGATTTCAGCGCTTCCATTTCCATGACTCCTGAAAGTTGTCTTCCCCCGGCAAAAAGTTTGTCGCCACTCTCTTTTTGCACCGCTTCAGACTCTCCTGTCACAAAACTATAGTCGATACGGGCATTGCCGTTAATGAGGATTCCGTCAACCGGGATGAGCTCCTCGTTTCTTATAAGAATTCGGTCTCCTTGTTCAATTTCATTTACGTGTACGCTTTCTTCTTTTCCTTCGGAAGTAATACGGGTAATACCAATGGGGAAATAGGATTTATAATCCCTTTCAAAAGAAAGGAAATTATAGGTCTTCTGCTGAAAGAACTTTCCGAGGGTGAGAAAAAAGATGAGTCCTGTGAGACTGTCAAAGAATCCTGTGCCCCAGTCAAAAATGATCTCCATGGTACTTCTTAAAAAAAGCACTACTATCCCTAAAGCGAGGGGAACATCGATATTAAGGATCTTTGCCCGCAATCCTTTGTAAGCCGAAATAAAATAATCCTGCGCCACGTAAAAAACCACCGGCAGGGAAAAAGCGAACATGAGCCATCTAAAGAGGCCTTTGTATTGATCCAGCCAGAATTCGTTGACTTCGAAATATTCTGGAAAGGAAAGGAACATCACATTGCCAAAGGCAAATCCCGAAACCCCGAGTTTGTAAATGATACTTCGATCAATTTTTTTCTTGGTGCTCTCTGTGTCATCCAGGCTTATGTAGGGGGCATACCCAATACTGCTCAAAAACAGCACGAGCTCTTTCAAATTTAATCTGTTGGAGTTCCAGGTTATGCGTATGCTTTTCTTTGGAAAATCTACCTGTGAAGAACTTATCTCTGGCCTTAATTTGTTTAGGTTCTCCAGGATCCAGATGCAGGAACTGCAGTGAATATGAGGAATGTACAGGGAAATGACCTGGGTGTTGCCGTCATTGAACTCGAGGAGTTTTTCAGCGATCGCTTCATTGCCTAGAAAGTCAAATTTACCCTCGAATTTTCCGGGTGCCGCACCTGGTGCCGCGTCTAAATCATAATATGAAGCGAGACCGTTCTCTGAGAAAATCTCATAGACGGTTTTACACCCATTGCAACAAAAAGACTTTGCATCATAGACGATGCGGGTCTTTATCTCATCACCACAGTGATAACAAGAAAGATCCTCCATAAAAAAATTGCTCGTTTCGTACCGGTGCAAATATTGATAATGAGAGGATTAAAAAATATGACCAGGATCAGGAAAAAAGCAAACAAGGTAAAGTGGCCCGAAAATCCTGTTTTGAGAAAACCGGGAGTAAATAATATGGCCTGATTTAAGTTTATTTATTCTCTCCCAATGGGGTGATCTTCATACCAATCCTCAAAGGTTTTATCTGTAGAATAGTCATCGGTTAGCACCTTATAAACAGTGAAGAGCCACCAGGCCTGTCCTGCCAGGACTGTATAGAAAACCAGGTCATAGCGCAGGTTAAAAAAAACCATGACAGCTACGGTAACCAGGAGTAATGTAGTGACTCCTATGTAAAATATGGGTGATCTCATGCTTTTAAGATAAGAAACACTGGATCTGAATTGCGTTAAGAGACTTGTAAATCAATCTTAATTATGAGAAATTCTGTTTCTTGGTTAAGAGGTTTTTAATTAGAATTATTCCAATAGACAACGGCAGCAAACTGCTTACCGCAAGTAAAAGCTTAAAATAATTAGAAAAGAAGGGTAATCCCAACCAAATGGAGGTTCCTTTGTAAAAAATAAGACCTTCAGAAAGTATAAATCCCGTTAAATATAAACCTAAGGTAAGTCTGGAAATCTTTAGTAATCCTGCCATCCTCAGGAAAGCAAACAGCGGTAAGGTTATAAGTCCCAGAAAAACCCAATGAAGGTATCCTATTACAAAGTCAGTAAAAGTAAAGACTAGTTCGGCGAAGTATGGATGCGCAGAGAACAGTTGAAGAATGATTTTTACTATTAGCAAGGCAGCAGCTGTTTTTAGAATAAACCTGGTAAAAGGAGGGAGGTGAAATTGGGTGTTTTTCCATAGTGGTGTTATAATTCCGAAGAATTCCATGAAAGCCATTACCTGTAATAATGCTCCAAGTGCAGCCAGGGCATAATATTTCCAGTGGGGTTCTACCCAGAGCACAGATAAAAAAAATGTGAGTATAATGCTGCTGTTAAGCAGGTAGAAGAAGCGTGAAAAATCTTTTTTTTCAATGAAGAAGCCCCTCTTTTCTAGAAAGAAAAATAAAATTCCGCAGAGGGCAAGGATGAACCAGGCGTTATATTGAAAATGCAGGTAAAAATAGATGGCCATTTTGTACCAGATCGAAGTTTTTCCAAGGGTGGCCATGATCCCCCCAAGAGCCCAGGGGCCAATGCTGGAGAAGACTAGGTACCAGAGCGCAGCTTTAATGCATTTAAAGGAATTCTTTTTTTTATGATGCACGGGTACCTTTTTTAGTACAAACCAGGTAAACAGGTAAGACGCAAACAGAAAAAGGGTGGAAAAGGTTATTGACAGGGCGGCATAACCAGTGAAGGGAAAAGTAAGTAACATCCCCAGCAGTGTGAACTGAGTGAACCAGAAGATGCTTTTGTAGACCTTTTCTTTTCCTGCCTTCTCAAAATACATTTTGTAGATCAGCGTACTCAGCCCGAGATATACCCACCCCAATAAAGCAATATGGGAATGCGCATGTACTACGTGCCTAAAATTCGCGGGAACGGAAGTGACAAAGAATAACCGGAGGAATACCCCCAGCAGGGCCGCAAGGAAAAAATACCCAAGGGCGACCTGGGTGTGTCTTTTAAGATTGATCATGGTTTAAAATTAGAAAAAATAAAAGGGGTGTGGTTAAATTTTCAGGATAGTTAAGACCACACCCCATTACAAATATTTCAGAAAACCTTTTTATTCTACTTCCTCAAGGACAGGTTCTTCTTTTTTGATGCGTTCTTCCTGTACCTTCTTCTTTTTGCTGTTAAGGGAGAAAACAAACCAGACAAAGGCAAATAAGCCTATTGCAAAAATGGTATCTCCAATAGCTCTCATCCAGCGCAGGGTATCCATTCCGGGTTGTTGCATGAATTCGGCAGAACGGGCGTACCACATTCCCTCATTTACACTGGCAACGGTTTGCAGCAATCCAATAGGGAGTACACTTAGCAGTACCATTAGGATAAGCCCAATATTAATAGACCAGAAAGAAAAGCTCAGGAGTTTGTCATTCCATACCTGTTTTCTATACAGACTTCTTAGCACAAATAGCATCAGGCCAATTCCAAGGAACCCATAAACTCCAAAGAGCGCGGTGTGAGCATGAACTGCCGTGGTGTTAAGTCCCTGCATATAATAAAGGGCAATTGGTGGGTTGATAATAAACCCAAAGATACCCGCACCCAAAAAGTTCCAGAATGCTACGGCAATAAGACAGTAAATAGGCCACTTATAATCCTTGAGCCATTTGGTTGCCTTTGAAAGCTTGTAGTTTTCATAGACTTCATACCCTATCAATACGAGGGGCACAACTTCCAAAGCACTAAAGGTTGCTCCCAATGCCATTACCGCTGTGGGGGTACCACTAAAATACAGGTGGTGAAAAGTTCCCAGGATCCCTCCTGAAAGGAAGATAACAGTAGCTAAGAGCACACCCAGGGTAGCAGTTTTGGTACGTAACAAGCCTAGTCTAACAAAAAGAAAGGCAGATACTACTGTCGCAAAAACTTCGAAAAAACCTTCTACCCACAGGTGAACTACCCACCAGCGCCAGTATTCGGCAATTGCGAGGTTGGTTTGTCTTCCCCACATAAGCCCCGCTCCATAGAAGAGTGCAATGGCGGCAGAAGAAACAAGGAACATAATAAGCATGTTTCTTTCAGCAGTTCTTTGTCTTATTACTGGAAGAAGTGGTCGCACCATAAGGGCGAGCCATACAAACAGACCCACAAAAAGGAAAATTTGCCAGAACCTTCCAAGATCAACATATTCATAACCTTGATGACCAAACCAGAAGTTTTCTGCCAGTCCCAATTTTTGCATAATTCCCATCCATTGGCCGGCCATAGAACCGAAAACGATTACTAAAAGACACACGAAGAGAAAATTTACGCCGAGTTTCTGAAATTTTGGATCCTTCCCCGAAACTGCAGGTGCAATGTAAAGTCCGGTGCCCAGCCAGGCAGTAGCGATCCAGAGTATTCCCAGTTGTACGTGCCAGGTCCTTGAGATAGAATAGGGGAGAATCTCTGCGAGGTCAAGGCCGTAGAAGCCATCGCCTTCCACTCCGTAATGAGCGGTCACTACTCCAAAGGTCACTTGAATAAGAATAAGCACGCAAACGATCCACATATATTTCTTCACAGCGAGCATAGAAGGCGTAATGGTTTGCTTCATGAGTGGATCTTCCACCGGTCTCTCGGGTTCTTCCTCTTCTTTCATTTTAGCGTGATAGAAAACCATCAATCCAATACCAACGAGTAGAAGGATGATACTGAATCCTGTCCAGATCAAAAGATCACCGGTGGCTTTGTTCCCCACCAAATCATCGGGAGGCCAGTTGTGAGTATAGGAAACCTCACTGCCGGGTCTTTCTGTCACCGTTGCCCAGGTAGCCCAGAAGAAAAAACCGGCCATTTGCTGCATTCTTGCCTCATCCTTAATAGAATTTTTAGGAATAGCGTAGTAATTTCTCAATTCGTCAAGCTCAGGGTTCTCCATGAACAGCCCGCGATAATAGTCGCTGAGAAAAACCACAGCTTTAGCCCTCATTGGAGAAATGGTGATAGTCCCGGTGGCTTCATCATAGGTGTTTTTTCTCAACTCCAGTTGAAGTCTTCTTTCCAGTAGCGCCTGTTTTTCACTCTCCAACTCTTCATAAGGTTGGCTGTATTCAGCCTCAGACCATTCGTTGAGAATAAACAGGGCCTCCCGGTGTAGCCAGTCGGCCGTCCAGTCGGGAGCCTGATATGCACCATGGCCCCAAATGGAACCTACTTCCTGGCCACCCATACTTTGCCAAACGTTCTGCCCGTCTTTTATATCCTGACCATCAAAGACGATTTCTCCTTCGGCAGTAACAATTTTTTCTGGTAGTGGAGGAGCTTTTTGATAGATCTCAAAACCATAATATCCCAGGATGGCAAATGATACCGACATAACCAACAGGAAGGCGATCCATAATTTTCTTTCTTTACTCATATTTGTGCAATAAAATAGAAGGCCGTTCAATCTTGCCGAGATCCTATAGTTTTCATCTGGATATTGACAGAAATGTGCTATGAACGAACAGCCCTCTTGTATTAATAATTGGTTGAAAAACGGTTAGTTTCTGAGTTCTTTTTCCAGTTGCAGAGATTTTGGGAAAAGAATGTTATTCTCAAGATGAACATGCTGATGGAGGTCCTGCTCAAACTCATCCAGTTTTGCATAGAATGCGCGGTAGGTGTTACAGGCTCCTTGTGGCGGGGTATAGTTGTTGCTTAATTTTGCGATTCTTCTAAGCACTTCTCCGGCATCCTCATGCTCCACCTCCATCATTTTAATAGGATTATCTACAGTGCCAAAATGAGCATCTGGTAATTCGGTATCCTCTCTTTTAGCCTGCACCATTTTTTTGACAAAAGGGAAAAGGATCAATTCTTCTTTTTTCATATGGGCACTCAGTTCTCCCGCTACTTCTTTTACGAGTTCCTTTATTTCGAGAAGTTCGGTATAGTGGTGGCCGTGAACCTGCGCTACCCGGTCTGCATATTGTAGTAAAAGCGGGATATTCTCTTCTACGTAAGAGTGATGAACGTTGATAATATGATCGGTTAAAAAGTCGAGCTCCCAGCTGTTGTAATTCGTGGCACGTGAAACACTGCTGTCTACGTTCAGCAGGTCATTGGCAAGGATTTCATAATCCACCCCGGCTTTGTCGCAGGCTTTTTGAATGCTGATCCCGCCACCACAGCAAAAATCGATTCCATACTTCTTAAAGACGTGTGCTGTCTTGATATTTTCGGTTACAAGGTCTGCGACTGTTTTTGATGCTAATTCCTTCATGACTTTATTTTTAATTGTTCTTAATAGGTGGTTTAAAATATTGGAACAAAAGTCATTAATATAGCGTCATTGGATTATGAGGCAGGTCATAAAGGACATTTTTGTCCGGTTTTTTTTAAATAAAAACGGCGCCGTGTTTAGAGGTGCCGTTCTGCAGATTAAATAAAGAAATACTAACTAAATAAAATAATACTAATTACCCGTGTAGGACTAGTAAAGGCAATTGATTTATAAAAGGAATATTATCATCCTGGTCGTTCTGCAGGAATTTTTGACAAAGGTTGAGGTTTTTAGCGGCCAGTACGATCATGTCTACATTGCGGTTGGACACAAAGATTTTTTTGGTGCTCTGTTCTTTAGTAGCATAATAGGTTTGCAGCACCGGTACCTTTGGAGAAAATGAATCCTGAAGGAAATCCCTGTTTTCTTGTTGTTCTGGAGAAGGCTCCTTCTCAGAATTAAAGATCTCCAGTATCTTGACATTAGCATTAGAGAGAGAAGCAAGGTTGAGAAGGGTACGCAGCATTCTGCTTCCATAATGGATCTTATAATCTGTAGGGAAAAGAATCTCCTTGTGCTCCTTAAAAGTGGCGTGTTCTGAAATAGCAAGAACAGGACACTTAACCTTTCTCATGACATCTGAGGTATGTTTCCCTATCACCGCGCCCTGATCATTTGTGGCGCCTTTGGTGCCCATTAGGATAAGATCGATCTTCTTTTCACTGCATTTTTCCCGTACCGCCTCAATAAGGTAATCTGCTTTAAAGCAGATATGAAAATGATGATCTGCATTGGTTTTCATTTTCTCAAGCCACCCAAGCATTTCATCAAATTTCTCCTTAACGTCAGGAGGAATAGTCACATAGCTTGTGCCCAGATCTTTGCCAGGAAAAGGAGCCACGTGCAGTAAATAAAAATTACTGGGCGTGTCCTTTAGGAACTGCAAAGCGTAAGCAGCTGCATTCCTGGCATTTTCTGAAAAATCGGTGGGCAATAAGATATTCATCATCAGTCACATCTATTTTACCCTGCAAAAATATGCCCGAAGCGAAGCGGAAAAAATGATGAAAATCAGTTATAGAGAAAAAGCTGTAGCCAGTCTCATTCTAACATCTTCAAAAAAAATACTCTGTAAAAATCACTTTTTACAGAGTATTTAATAATTTACATTTTAGACGTGTCTTAGCTTATCCTTTTCAGAGCCTCGACGTCCAAGAGTTTAATGTTTCGTCCCTCAATTTCCAGTAAGCCTTCCTTTTTAAAATCAGATAGCGTACGTATCAGGGTTTCTGAAGCCATCCCCGCGACACTGGCAAGATCACTCCTCGAGATCCTGATGCTCTGTGTTGGATGTCTTCTGATCTTCTGAGAGAATAATAGAATGGTACGGGCTGCTTTCTTGCGAACAGAGCCGTAAGCCATTTCAAGTAATTGCTCCTTAATTCCCGAAATGTTGTCTCCCATCACATCAATCAATTCAAGGGTGATATTGCTATTATTAACCAAAATATCTTTTAGCTCCTCCTTTGGAATAGCATAAACTCGCGTTTCCTCCATGGCGGTGGCATTTTCTTCATATGGAGCATTTTTTCCAAATGCTGTATTCCCGAAGAAATCTCCTTCCTTATAAATGGAGGTGATCAATTCTTTGCCATACTGGTCCATACGGTGGCTTTTTACCACTCCGCGGTCTACAAAATAAAAGTGATTGCTTTGTTTCCCTTCCTCATAAATGGTTTCACCTGCCTTAAAGGTTTGGAGTTCATATTTTTTTACGATCTCCCTAAGGTCTTTTAGGGAGCTAACCTTCTCTTTGGGTTGTGTTTCTTGTGAACCTTTCTTATCATTTTCCCTGATCTTATTGAGAATGGCCACTTTGGCCAACCTGCTTTCTATGGCACTTATCAACTCCTCTTCTTCAAAAGGTTTGGTAAGATAATCATCTGCACCCAGGTCCATACCCTTTCTAATATCTTTATGTTCTGTTTTTGCTGAAAGAAAGATAAAAGGAATGTGCTGGGTTTGAGGGTCATTTGCAAGAGCCTGCAGCACCCCGTACCCATCCATTTCGGGCATCATGATGTCACAAACCACTATATCTGGATGCTCTTGTTTAGCAACGGCAACACCCGCTTTTCCATTAGAGGCAGTGACCACATCATACTCCGCCAATTCAAGTAATTCTGCGGTATTTTCCCTTACCACGGTGTCATCTTCTATAAATAAAACTTTTTTCATTCTTTAAAAATAGGTAGTTCTACAATAAATTGGGTGCCGGCATTTTCTTCACTTTTAAAGCTTATAGAGCCGCCCAGATTCTCCAGGTGAACCTTGGCGATATTAAGACCAATCCCGGTTCCCTGGTTTAGAAGGGCATTTTCTGCCCTAAAATATCTTTCAAATATATGCTTTTGATCTTTTTTAGGAATACCCATTCCCTGGTCGACTACTTTAAAGGTGATCATTCCATTTGAGGTTTCCACGTCAAATTTAATCAGTGTATTTTCTGGAGAATATTTGATCGCATTGCTCAGAAGATTGGAAATGACCAGTTCAAGGATCTTTTCATCCTGGTGCAGGGTGATATTTTCAATATTGCGGGGATATTGGATCTCCTGGCCGCTCTTTAAGGTTACATTGGCATTGTACACCACCTCATTGACCAGTTTACTAAGACTAAAAGTGGAAAACTTGTAATTCACCTTTCCACTTTCCAAGCGCTCAATGGAGAGAAAGTCATTTAAGATATTATCCAGGTAATGAACTTTGCTTTTAATGGTATTGAGGTGTTTTTCCCTTTTTTCCTGCTGGTCTTCCAGCTTATATTTTCCCGCCAGTACTACAGAGGTGAGAATTCCGCTGAGAGGAGTTTTGAATTCATGTGAAACCAGGGAAAGGAATTTGGTCTTGAGTTCATTGAGCTCCTTTTCTTTTTGAAGGGCAATTTTAATTCGATTTTCAGCTTCTTTACGCCTCTTGATTTCCAGTTCAAGGTTTTTATTAGCATTTTGCAGCTTTTGAATGCTCTCTTCCAGTTCTTTTGTGCGAACCCTGATTTTGCTTTCCAGTTCTGTATTGAGCTCCTTTATCTGCCGCTGCGCCTCTTTTCGAACCGAAATATCAATAATAAGCGACATCACATAGTTTTCACCTCCAATTGTGAAAGGATTCAAACCTGCTTCTACGGGAAACTCTTCGCCATTCTTCTTCACCCCATAGAGATCCCTGCCATGGCCCATTTGTCGTTTTTCACTGTGCTCCATGAAGGCTTTGAAATGGGAAGGATGAGCTGCATGATATTTGCGCGGGATAAGCGTGTTTAATGATTTGCCCACCAGTTCGCCTTTCTCATATCCAAACATTGTATCTGCCGCTAGGTTACTACTTACTATTACCTGTGATTCATCCACTACGATAATCCCTTCGGAAGCAGCTTCAAAAAGAACATTAAAGACATTCTCGTTTTTTTCAAACATACATTATCTGTTCAATCAGTCCTGCTGAAGAAACCCAGCTCTGATTTTTTACTGAAGATCAAATTTACATAAATTCACTGAACTATCGCGAGCCGCGGCAGGGGGTATTCAAAAAATGAAATTCGACAGGAGCTGCAAAAAAAAGATCCGGTGAAATTTCTCACCGGATCCTCCATTACAGATCTTACATTTAACTATCCATCTAACATCTACTCATGCAGGTGTAAGACCTGAAATTATCCTTCTGCCTCGTCTTCAGCCGAGACGTAATCTTTATCTACGGGAAGCACATTGTTGGCAAGTCTTATGACGGCCATCGCGATAAGGATGGCGGTAATTACAAATAGCAGAAATTTTACCATGAGGCTATTCTCCAAAATGTCCTCATAAAAGGTAAGGATGATCTCTATTGCTAAAAAGGCTACTTTAAAACTTGCTTTCAACACCATGGGTAATTCATGTAATAGATTTATAAATATACAATGGTGTAAAAACAAAACGTGTACCCAAATTCACCTTTGACTCAAATTTAACTGAGTGGGCTGTAAAGGTTAATTAATTTAGGTTAATGATGTTCTAAGGAAAATTTTTTCTGTGTTCCTTTTTCTTCAATTTAAAAGTGATTACAGGGATCTTTGCGTGGTTAACCAGGTCTTCACTAATGCTGCCGTTAAAAAAATGTGACAGGCCTTTTCTGCCATGGGTGGCGATACCAATAAGATCTGCTTCTATTTTCTGGGTGAAATTGAGAATCCCCTGTTCGACCGAATCATCATTGTAGACATGAAACTCGTGATTATCAAAATCAACTCCCTCAAGGTATTTTTCAAGATAATTGTCTGTATCTTTTGTTGTGATGAATTCATTGGCAGTGTTAATGTACAATAGATGCAGCCTGGCTTTCGTCAGCCGGGCGAATTCCACTACAGATTCAAGGGTCTTCCTGTTGGTGTCGTCCAAATTGGTGGCAAATACAAAATTCCTTATCTTAAATTCAGGATGATTCTTTTTTATTACCAGCACGGGAATTTCTGAAGTTCTTACCACTTTCTCGGTATTGGAACCTACAAACATTTCTTTGAACCCGCTGGCTCCTTTTGATCCCATTACTATAAAATCACAGCCGTGCTCCCGGCTGGTCTCCATGATCCCCTCAAATGCCTGGTGAAACTCAACAATTTCATGCACTTTTAAACCCTGTAGATAAGGCCTTGAAAGTATCTCGTTATACCGTCTTTTCGCGAGTTTCATAAAACCAATGGCTTCGGGTAGATCACTGCTGCGGGTATCTCCAACGGGGTTTGTCATGTTGGCCGGTAGTTCTATCATGTGAAGCAGATAAATTTCGGCTTGATGTTCATGCGCCAGGTGTGCGGCGACCTGTAGGGCGTTTTCTGCGTATTCAGAAAAATCTGTAGGAACCAGGATCTTGTTCATAAAGAGGTTTAATTAGGTAAGGTTGATAGAGTTATAAAGCTACAAATATTTTTTCATTCAAAATGTTGTTTTCTTTCTATCAAAATATTATTATATTTGCATCGTTGAAGCGAAAAAGAACAACGAGGGGACAGAAAGTCCCCTCTTTTTATAGTCAGAATCGGGGATGCTTAGAGAGAAAGTAGAAAAATTACTGGAGGAGGCTTTTGAAGAGAATAATTCGTTATTTTTAATTGACCTGAAGATAGACAATTCCAACCATATTTCGGTAGTGATCGATGGAGACAAGGGAGTGTCTGTGAACGATTGTATTAGCGTAAGCCGAAAGGTTGAGCACAATCTGGATCGCGAGGAAGAAGACTTTTCTTTAGATGTAGCTTCAGCTGGTGTTTCGCAGCCATTGATGTTGCCGCGACAATACCGTAAAAATATAGGAAGAAAACTGGCCGTTACTACTTCCGAAGGAGAGAAATTTGAGGGAGAGCTGGTGCAAATGGAGGATGAGAAGATCACCCTTCGCTGGAAGGCCCGGGAGCCGAAACCTGTTGGAAAAGGAAAGGTTACCGTTACTAAGGAAGCTGTGTTGCCTTTAGAGGATATTAAAGAGGCAAAAGTGATAATAACATTTTAACAGACAATTGATATGGAAAATATCGCGTTGATAGAATCGTTTTCAGAATTTAAGGATGACAAGCTGATAGATCGGGTCACCCTGATGGCGATTTTGGAAGATGTGTTTAGAAATGCTTTGAAAAAGAAGTATGGGGAAGACGATAACTTTGATATTATTGTGAACCCCGACAAAGGGGATTTGGAGATATGGAGAAATCGTGTTGTAGTGGCCGATGGAGAAGTAGAAGATCCTAACCAGGAGATCTCACTGACCGAAGCAAGAAAAATTGAACCCGATTTTGAAGTGGGGGAAGATGTATCTGAAGAAGTGAAGCTGGTTGATCTTGGGCGTCGTTCGATATTGGCGCTGCGTCAAAACCTGATCTCTAAGATCCATGAGCATGATAACACCAATATCTATAAACAATTCAAGGAACTGGAAGGTGAGATTTATACTGCCGAGGTGCACCATATTCGCCACAGGGCGATAATTTTGTTGGATGACGAGGGAAATGAGATTATTCTTCCTAAAGACCGACAAATTCCTTCAGACTTTTTCAGAAAAGGGGAAAATGTACGCGGAGTTATTGAAAGTGTGGAATTGAAGGGCAATAAACCGGCTATTATTATGTCCAGAACTTCTCCATTATTTTTGGAGAAACTGTTTGAGCAGGAGATCCCTGAGGTATTCGATGGTCTTATTACCGTTAAAAAAGTGGTGAGGATCCCCGGAGAAAAGGCAAAAGTAGCCGTAGATTCGTATGATGATCGTATAGATCCTGTTGGAGCCTGTGTGGGTATGAAAGGATCGAGAATTCACAGCATTGTACGGGAGCTTGGAAATGAGAATATAGATGTGATCAACTTCACCACCAATAACCAGCTTTTGATCACCCGGGCCTTGAGTCCTGCAAGGATCACCTCTCTAAAGATCGACGAGGAGAACAAACGTGCTGAGGTTATGTTGAAGCCCGAAGAGGTTTCAAAGGCCATTGGGCGTGGAGGACATAATATAAGACTGGCAGGACAATTGACAGGTTATGAGATCGATGTCTTTAGAGAAGGTGTGGAAGAAGATGTAGAATTACGTGAATTTGCCGATGAGATCGAAGATTGGGTCATCGAAGAATTTGCTAAAATAGGTCTGGATACGGCCAAAAGTATCCTGGAGCAAGATGTTGATGATCTTGTGAAGCGAACAGATCTTGAGGAAGAAACCATCCGTGAAGTGATGAAAGTTCTTAGAGAAGAGTTCGAAGAAGAGAATAATTAGAAATAAAAAGAGGATAATTTAGAGGGCAATTTATGGCTGAAGCAAAAACAATGCGATTAAATAAGGTACTACGCGAATTCAATATCTCGCTGGATCGTGCTGTGGAATATTTAAATTCCAAGGGCCACGAGATAGAAGCGCGTCCTACCACTAAAATTTCCGGAGAGATTTATCAGGTGCTTGCTGATGAATTTCAGACAGACAAGAGCAAAAAGGTAGCCTCCAAAGAAGTTGGTGAAGAGAAACGAAAAGAGAAGGAGGAAATACGTCTTGCCCGGGAAAAGGAACTGGAAGAAAAGCGGAAGCAGGAGGAAAGGCAGGAAGTGATAAGAGCTAAATCCAATCTGGAAGGCCCAAAACAGGTGGGGAAAATAGATCTTGACAAACCTAAGGAAGAGCAAAAACCAAAAGCCGAGGAGAAAAAAGAAGTGCCTGAACAGCCACAGGCAGAAACTCCAAAGCCAGAGGAAAAACCTAAAGCCGAAGAGAAGGAAGAGAAGAAAGAAGAAATAGTTAAGGAGGAAAAGCCAAAACCTAAGGAGGAAAAGGCGGCCCCTGTTGAAGAGGTAGAAAAACCTAAGGTACCAAAACAGGAGGAAAAACCTGAGGAGAAGAAATCGGAAGAAGCTCCTAAAGAAGAGAAAAAGGAGGAAGAAGAAAAAGGAGAGGAATCTTCTACTGTAGCTACTAAATATCAAAAACTAAGCGGGCCTAATTTTACCGGAGAAAAAATAGATCTTTCCCAGTTTAAAAAGCCTGCTAAGAAAAAAGACGACAAGAAAGCGGAGGCCGATAAGGATAAACGCAAAAAACGTCGCCGAAGAATAAGTAAGGATGTCAAGGGTGCACCCGGTGCAGCCGGAGGCGGAGCCGGAAAGGCCAGAGGAAAACGTACCAGACCCGTTACCAAAGAGGAGCCAAGCGAGGAAGAAGTGCAAAAGCAAGTTCGTGAGACGCTTGAAAAACTTCAGGGTAAATCAGGAAAAGGGAAAGGTGCTAAATATCGTCGAACCAAAAGGGATACTCACCGTCAAAGAACTGAGGAGGCCCAACTGGAAGAGGATAACAAGGTATTGAAGGTAACCGAATTCGTTACCGTTAGTGAGGTCGCTACCATGATGGATGTGCCGGTAACCAAAATTATTTCAGCATGTATGTCTCTTGGAATGATGGTGACCATGAACCAGAGACTGGACGCCGAGACTTTGTCTATTGTTGCTGATGAATTTGGTTATGAGGTTGAATTTGTAACTGCAGATCTTGAAGAGACTAAAGAAGAGGTGCCTGAAAATCCGGAAGATCTTAAGCCGCGTGCTCCAATCGTAACTGTTATGGGTCACGTTGACCACGGTAAGACTTCCTTGCTTGATTATATTCGTAAGGAGAATGTAATTGCCGGAGAGAGTGGAGGTATTACCCAGCATATTGGTGCCTACGGTGTAGAACTTGAAAACGGACAAAAAATAGCATTTTTGGATACTCCTGGTCACGAAGCCTTTACGGCGATGCGTGCAAGGGGTGCCCAGGTGACTGATATCGCGATTATCGTGATCGCGGCAGATGATGATGTGATGCCGCAAACCAAAGAAGCGATCTCTCACGCCCAGGCGGCAGGGGTTCCTATTGTATTCGCGATAAATAAATCTGATTTGCCTACCGCAAATCCTGAAAAGATCAAAGAAAAACTGGCCGGGATGAACCTGCTGGTTGAAGACTGGGGCGGTAAGGTACAGTCTCACGATATATCTGCCAAGACCGGGTTAGGTGTAAAGGAATTGCTTGAAAAGGTACTTCTGGAGGCAGAGATACTTGAGTTGAAAGCTAATCCCGAGAAACTTGCTACAGGTACAGTAGTAGAGGCTTATCTTGATAAAGGTAGAGGTTATATTTCCACTATTTTAGTGCAGGCTGGTACCTTAAAGATCGGGGACTACGTATTGGCGGGTAAAAACAGTGGTAAGATAAAAGCGATGCACGATGAGCGTGGAAAAGAGGTCAAAGAGGCAGGTCCTTCTACGCCGGTGTCCATACTTGGACTTGACGGAGCCCCACAGGCCGGTGACAAGTTCAAAGTAATGCTTGACGAAAGGGAAGCTAAGGATATCGCCGCGAAACGTACTCAGTTGCAAAGAGAACAATCTGTTCGTACGCAACGTCACATTACCCTTGATGAAATTGGTAGACGTATTGCACTGGGAGATTTTAAAGAATTGAACATCATCCTGAAAGGTGATGTGGATGGTTCTGTAGAAGCGTTGACAGATAGTTTCCAAAAACTTTCTACGGAAGAGATCCAGGTTAATATCATTCATAAAGGAGTGGGTGCAATTACAGAAAGTGATGTCCTCCTGGCTTCAGCGTCAGATGCGATCATTATTGGATTTAATGTACGTCCTGCCGGAAATGCGAGAATGGTTGCTGAGAAAGAGGAAATTGATATCAGGACTTATTCAATTATCTATGATGCTATCAACGATCTGAAAGATGCTATGGAAGGTATGCTTTCTCCTGTGATGAAGGAAGAGATTACCGGTAATGCAGAGATCAGGGAGATCTTCAAGGTGTCTAAAGTAGGAAGTATTGCCGGATGTATGGTAACCGACGGAAAGATCTACAGAAACTCCCAAATCAGATTAATACGTGACGGAGTTGTAGTTTACACTGGTGTACTTGCTTCCTTGAAACGTTTCAAAGATGATGTGAAAGAAGTATCTAAAGGTTATGATTGTGGACTGCAGATCAAGAACTACAATGATATAAAAGAAGGTGATGTGGTTGAAGCCTTCCAGGAAGTTGCCGTGAAGAAGAAACTTAAGTAAGCGGTAATTATAGTTACAAAAAAAAGGGATGCGTTTGCATCCCTTTTTTTATGACTTAAAAGAAGTTATTTTTTTTCTGGTTTGAACCTAAAAGCTGCCGGAAAGGACTTTTTAATTTCCAGTAACGCCTTGTCTGCCTCAAGGCTGTTCCTGAAATTGCCAACCCATACTTTATAGTTCGGGGTCTCATAAACAATGGTAGAAGGCCATTTAGGGTGCAGGGACCGATATTCCTTTATGATCTTGCTTGCTTCATTATTATCACCTGAGAAAAGCTGTATGCGGTAACGGTCGCCCAGCCTGCTGTCTCTTGTCATTTCGGTTTTTTTCTCGAGCAATTCAGGGATCAGTTCGTCCTGGTTAATGGTAACCTGTCCCTCCTGAGCAGTACTTAATGCACTGAATCCCAAAAAGAAGGAGGTGGATAATATTAATGAGGTTTTTTTCAACATTTAGATTGTATTTTTCTGATAAACAAATGTATAACTTAATTGGTCAAAATCGGCCAAATAGTCTATTTAGAACAGTTATAAATTAGGCTTCTATCCCCTAAAATCGACTTTAAGTATTACTTTTGTCGGTAAAATTTCGGGGTCATAAAATTATGATAAAAGTCACATTTTTTTAACTCGAAAAACCGTACCAAAAAGACGTTAATTCTACATATAATATGAAAAAGGTGAAATACCGCCATTCAGTCGCTCGAATACTTTCTTTAAGTGTATCATTATTCTTATCGTTTAATGCATTCGTTTTTGCACAAGATGAATCCCCTTTGAGTGAGGATGAATCAGTAGTTCAGGAGACTGTTCAGGGAGCTCAGGAGTCAAATGTGGAGGCAGAAGCCGGTAGTGGAGATGCTGCTGCAGGAAAGGCCTTGTTCAATACCTTATGTGCGGCATGTCATAAGCTCGACGGAAATTCCATAGGGCCACCATTAAGGGGTGTTGCTGAAAGAAGGGATACCGACTGGTTGCACAGCTGGATCAAAAATAGTTCTTCCATGATTGCGGCTGGTGATCAACTTGCTGTAGAGCTTTATAATGAATACAATCAGGTGGCGATGCCCCCATTCCCGCAGTTGACAGATGCGGATATCGATAATATTCTGGCGTACACCAGTCAGCCTAAAGCCGTGCCGCAGGCTCAGCAGGCTGGAGCCGAAGCGGGAGCTGCCGGTGGTGCTGGTGGTGGAGTTTCAACAGATATCCTTCTGGTGATCCTTGCTTTTGTGTTGGCGATGCTATTAGTGATCCTTTTCCTGGTGAACCGCACTTTGAGAAGGTTTGCGGCGGCCAGTGGAGTAGAATTGCCGGTAAAGCCTAAAAGAAAGCCAATCTGGAAGGCTTTTGTGGAGAATCAGTTTCTCGTACTAATTAGTGCTGTGTTTCTCGTTCTAATAGGAACCTATTTTGCGTATGGTTACCTCATGCAGGTGGGTGTTGATCAGGGATATCAGCCAATCCAGCCAATACACTTCTCTCATAGGATACATGCTGGGGATAATCAAATAGAATGTAAGTTCTGTCACTCTTCAGCAAGAGTTTCAAAAACTTCTGGGATACCATCTCTTAATGTCTGCATGAACTGTCACAAATCCATTAGTGAAGTTGCTGAAAGTACTGCAACAGAAGAGTATTCTAAATCTTTCTACGATGGGGAGATCGCCAAGCTCTACGATGCAGTGGGTTGGGATGTGGAAACCCAGAGTTATACCGGCGAAACCGAACCTGTAAAATGGGTAAGGATTCATAATTTACCCGACTTTGCTTACTTCAATCACTCGCAGCACGTAGAGGTGGGCGGCATAGCTTGTCAAACCTGTCACGGTCCTGTTGAAGAAATGGAGATCATGTATCAAAATGCTCCGCTTACCATGGGATGGTGTGTTAACTGTCACCGGGAAACCAACGTAAGAACAGCCGGTAATGAGTATTATGAGAAAGTTCATGAAGAGCTTTCCAAGAAATATGGGGTTGAGGAATTGACCGTGGCCCAGATGGGTGGAATTGAGTGTGGTAAGTGCCACTATTAATAAACAAGAAGAAATATTTTAATATATGTCATCAAACAAGAAATACTGGCAAAGTGTTGAAGAGCTAAAGGAATCAAGCTCTATTGTTGAGGCGCACCAGCAAAAGGAATTTGCAGAAGAGATACCTACTGATGAATTTTTAGGTGATAAAGAATCTCTTGAAAGTTCAACTACTTCCAGAAGGGACTTTTTAAAGTATGTAGGATTTAGTACCGCTGCGGCATCTTTGGCTGCTTGCGAGGGGCCTGTGATGAAGTCGATCCCTTACGTGGTTCAGCCTGAGCGAATTGTTCCGGGTGTTGCTAACTATTATGCAACAACCATGGCAGATGGATTTGACTTTGCGGGGGTGCTTGTGAAGACCCGGGAAGGGCGTCCTATAAAGATCGAACAGAACACTATGGCAAATACCGGTGCAAATGCACGGGTACAGGCTTCAGTATTGTCTTTGTACGATAATAAGAGACTACAGCGTCCTAAGGCTAACGGTCAGGTTGTGTCTTGGGAGCAGTTTGACAAAGAAGTGACGGAAAAGCTGAATACAGTATCCGGCGATATTGTCCTGCTTACTCAAACATTTGCCAGTCCGTCTACATCACGCCTTATTAATGAGTTCTCTCAAAAATACGGTAATGTAAGGCATGTTGTGTATGATACTGTTTCCGAAGATGCTGCGTTGGATGCTTTCCAGGCAAGATATGGAACACGTGCACTTCCTAATTATGATTTTTCAAAAGCAGAAACTATTGTTTCTGTTGGGGCTGATTTCCTTGGTGATTGGGCAGGGGGAGGATATGATGCCGCATATGCAAAAGGGCGCATTCCGAAGAATGGAAAAATGTCCCGTCATGTTCAATTTGAGTCCAACCTTTCTCTTTCTGGAGGGAATGCAGATAAAAGAGTGCTGGTAACGCCATCTCAGCAAAAGATGGTTCTTGCCGCTCTTCATGGTTATATTACAGGTGGTTCTTCTACTAGTAATTTACCGGCAGCGATTGATGATGCAGTGGTGAAAGCTGCAAGGCAGTTACGTAAAACAGGAAGCGGAGCAATTGTTGTCACCGGAATCCCTGATACAGATGCCCAATCCCTTGCTTTGGCTATTAATGAAGCCCTTGGAAGCCGGGTAATGGACACAGAGAATCCAAGAATGTTGAGGCAGGGTAATGCTGCGGAAGTGAAGCAACTTGTTGCAGATATGAATGCCGGACGGGTGGGAGCAATCCTCGTTGCCGGTGTAAATCCTGCTTATAGTCTTCCATTTGCTGAAGAATTTGTAGAGGGGCTTAAGAAAGTTGATCTTTCTGTGGCTTTTTCCATGAAAGAAGATGAAACAGCATTGCTGTGCAATTATATCGCGGCAACCCCGCACTACCTGGAGAGTTGGGGTGATGTTCAGTTTACGAAAAGGAATTTTGGTTTAATGCAGCCAACGATAAGGCCTTTATTTGACACCAGCCAGTTCCAGGATATTCTGTTAAGATGGACTGATAACTCAACTTCATATTACGAATATATTAAGGAGATGTGGTCTGGCGCGTTAGGAAATACTTCGTGGGTAGATGCACTTCATGATGGTACTTTTGAGGCTTCAGCGCCTGAAATAGGTGGCGCTATTAACACTGCCGGTGCAGGTAGTGTGAGTGTTAACAGTGATAGCGTGGCTGCTAAAAATCTTGCAGGTGCTGCAGGGCAAGGGCTTGAGCTTGAATTATACACTTCTACTGCCATGGGGTCAGGAAACCAGGCGAACAATCCATGGTTACAGGAAATGCCAGATCCTATTACAAGGGCTTCCTGGGATAACTACCTGAAGATTTCCAGAGCAGATGCCGAGGCATTGGGACTGGAAAATGAGCACGTGGCAGACGGCGCTTTGAACGGTAATGTGGTAAATCTTAAGGTGGGGGAAACCGTAGTTAAGAATGTGCCTGTGTTCATTCAGCCCGGGCAGGCAAAAGGAGCTGTATCACTTGCGCTTGGTTATGGAAAAAAAGAAGGAATTCAGAAAGAAATGCAGGTAGGTGTGAATGCTTACCCGCTGTATAAAGATTTTAAATCTTTTCAAAATGTAACTATAGAGAAGACTGCTGGAGTGCATGAATTCGCCTGTTTGCAGTTGCATACTACATTGATGGGAAGAAATGATATCATCAAGGAAACTACCCTTGAGATTTTCAATACTAAGGATTCTCATGTGTGGAATAAGATGCCTCAGGTTTCTTTAAATCACGTAGAAACTCCTGTTACCTCGCCAGATGTTGATCTTTGGGATGGGTTTGACCGCTCTACAGGACATCACTTTAAGATGTCTATTGATCTAAACGCCTGTACGGGTTGTGGGGCTTGTGTGATTGCCTGTCATGCAGAGAACAATGTTCCTGTTGTAGGTAAAGAGGAGGTTAGAAAATACAGAGATATGCACTGGTTGAGAATTGACCGGTATTATTCTTCTGAAGAAAGCTTCCAGGCAGATGTTGATAAGAAAGAGAACATGTCTGGTCTTGGGGATTCCCTTTCTCAATTCGGAGAAATGGAAGTTGCAGCCGATAATCCTCAGGTTGTATTCCAGCCTGTAATGTGTCAGCATTGTAACCATGCACCTTGTGAAACCGTTTGTCCGGTTGCTGCAACCATGCATGGTCGCCAGGGGCAAAACCAGATGATATATAACAGGTGTGTAGGTACCCGTTACTGTGCAAACAACTGTCCTTACAAAGTTAGAAGGTTCAACTGGTTCCTTTACAACAAAAATGACGAGTTCGATTACCACATGAACAATGATCTTGGTCGGATGGTGCTAAACCCAGATGTTACTGTGCGATCTCGCGGGGTAATGGAAAAATGTTCTTTCTGTATTCAAAGAACACAAAAGACCATTCTTGATGCCAAGAGAGAAGGAAGGGCGATTGAAGATGGAGAATTTCAAACTGCTTGTTCGGCTGCCTGTGACAAAGGTGCGATCATCTTTGGAGACGTGAATGATGAGAACAGCCAGATTAATGAATTGCAAGAAGACGACAGGATGTATCACCTGCTGGAATATGTGGGTACAAAACCAAATGTGATGTACCAGACAAAAGTTAGAAATACATCTGAAGCTTAATTAAACGAATAAAGAATCAATTATAAAAAGCATATGTCTCATTACGAAGCACCTATACGAAAGCCTTTAGTAACCGGCGATAAAACTTATCACGATGTGACTGTTGATGTGGCTGCACCGGTTGAAGGAAGGGCAAACAAATCATGGTGGATTGTTTTTTCAATTGCACTTGTAGCTTTTCTTTGGGGGTTAGGTTGTATAATCTATACTGTTTCTACCGGGATTGGTACCTGGGGATTGAATAGGACCGTTGGTTGGGCCTGGGATATCACTAACTTTGTTTGGTGGGTAGGTATAGGTCACGCCGGAACCTTAATTTCAGCAGTATTACTTTTATTCCGTCAAAAATGGAGGATGGCGATCAACAGGTCTGCTGAAGCTATGACGATCTTCTCTGTTGTACAGGCAGGTTTGTTCCCTATTATTCACATGGGGCGTCCCTGGCTCGCATATTGGGTATTGCCCATTCCAAACCAGTTCGGATCTTTATGGGTGAACTTTAATTCCCCGCTACTCTGGGATGTTTTCGCGATTTCTACATACCTTTCAGTTTCATTGGTATTCTGGTGGACAGGATTACTACCTGACTTCGCTATGATCAGGGACCGCGCTATAAAACCTTTCCAAAAACATATTTACGGGATCCTTAGTTTTGGATGGAGCGGCCGCGCTAAAGACTGGCAGCGCTTTGAAGAGGTTTCCCTTGTATTGGCTGGGTTGGCAACTCCTCTGGTACTTTCTGTACACACGATCGTTTCGTTTGACTTTGCTACTTCGGTAATTCCTGGATGGCATACTACGATCTTCCCTCCATATTTCGTGGCAGGTGCGATCTTCTCAGGATTTGCGATGGTAAATACACTTCTCATAATTATGAGAAAAGTATCCAACCTTGAAAATTATATTACCATTCAACACATTGAATTGATGAATATTGTGATCATGATCACAGGTTCTATTGTTGGTGTGGCATATATTACGGAATTATTCATGGCATGGTACTCAGGAGTGGAATACGAACAGTACGCATTCCTTAACCGTGCAACAGGACCTTACTGGTGGGCATACTGGTCAATGATGACCTGTAACGTATTCTCGCCTCAGTTCATGTGGTTCAAGAAACTTAGAACAAGCATTATGTTCTCTTTCTTTATCTCGATCGTCGTGAACATTGGGATGTGGTTTGAGCGTTTTGTGATCATTGTTACTTCCCTACACCGTGATTACCTTCCATCTTCCTGGACCATGTTTTCGCCAACCTTTGTAGATATAGGGATCTTCATTGGAACTATAGGGTTCTTCTTCGTGTTGTTCCTTTTATATGCCCGTACTTTCCCCGTGATCGCACAGGCAGAGGTGAAGACTATTCTTAAATCTTCTGGTGAGAAATATAAAAAGTTGCGTGAAGAACACGGTGACCATGTAGATCATACCAATACCATTGTTAGAGAACCTGTAGCGAATGTCGAAGGAGGTTGGATCAAAAGGAATGAGTATGAGGAGAAACGAGAGCATGAGCCTACTACCCATACTGAGAGCCTTACCGATTCTGAAATTGACAAGGACCGGATCGATGAAATGCTGAACAGAATTGGAATTTTTGATCCTGCAACTCAGTCTGCAGATGACCTTCAAAGGCTTGATGGAGTAGGACCAGTAATGGAGCAGAAACTGCACCAGGTAGGTATTTATACTTATGAGCAGGTTAGCAGATTAACAGAAGAAGATTACAAATTGCTGGCAAGGGTGATCGATAACTTCCCTATTTTGGATAAACGTGGGGATTGGAACCAGCAGGCAAACCAACTAAAAAACAACTAACAATGGCGTCTAAAGTTATACAAGCTATTTATACCGATGATGACTTGCTTTTGCAGGCTGTGAAGCAAGTAAGGGAGGCCCGTTACAGAATTGGCGAAATATATACTCCATTCCCTGTTCATGGACTGGACAAGGCAATGGGACTTGCTCCTACCAGGCTGGCCATCACGGCTTTTATCTATGGAATTATTGGACTGGCTGTTGCCGTAGCCATGATGAATTTCATTATGATCGAGGACTGGCCAATGGATATTGGAGGAAAGCCTAGTTTTAGTTTTCTTCAGAATAT
Organism: uncultured Flavobacteriaceae bacterium; assembly: GCA_964627595.1. Classification (GTDB taxonomy): domain Bacteria; phylum Bacteroidota; class Bacteroidia; order Flavobacteriales; family Flavobacteriaceae; genus Salinimicrobium. The sequence goes on from CAZVKA010000003.1 coordinate 60,154, forward strand.
GCCATCTTTTGTGCCAATTATGTTCGAATTAACGGTGTTCTTCGCAGCGCACCTTATGGTATTCACCTTCTTCATGAGAAGTAAACTTTGGCCATTTAAAGCTGCTGAAAATCCAGATGTAAGAACCACAGATGATCACTTCCTGATGGAAGTTGATGTAGCCAACCATAATACAGAAGACCTAACTGAATTCTTATTCAATACTGGAGCTTCTGAAATAAAATTAATTGATAAGAAATAAACCCATGAAAAGTTTATTTAGAAAATCCATATTCTTCATACTGGCCGTTAGTGCGGTTTCCTGTATGGATAACTCCAAGCCTAATTACCAGTACATGCCTAACATGCATGAAACTGTACCTTATGAGACCTATGGAGCCTACGATATATTTGTGAATGAGCAACAGGCAAAATTACCTGTGGAAGGAACAGTATCAAGAGGATGGAAACCCTACGAATACGAAAACAATCCTGACGGTTTTTCGGCTGCCAAGACAGAACTTGAGAATCCACTTCCTTATACCGAAGAAAATGTGAATAAGGGAAAGGCCTTATATACCATTTACTGTGCAGTTTGCCATGGAGATAAAGGTGACGGACAGGGTATCCTGGTTCAAAATGAAAAGATCTTGGGTATTCCGAGTTATGATGATGCGGGTAGAGCTATTACAGAGGGTGGTGTTTACCACGTACAGTACTACGGTTTAAACGCTATGGGTTCATATGCTTCGCAAACCTCTATTGAAGAGCGTTGGCTTATCACCCACTACGTGATGAAGCTTAAAAATGATCTTGAAGGTGGACCTGCCATGGAATTTGAGAATGAAGAAGATCTTATTCCTGCTGTAAACGCCGAAAAGCAGATTGAGCCAAAGGAAACTTCTACGACAGGGGCAGAGGATAATCAAAACGAAGAATAACAGCATTTAGATATATTAAATATGTACACGCTATCCAGTAAATTAAAATTATTTTCTATCATTCTTATGGTAGTAGGTCTTTTAGGTTTGGCCTATGGATTTATTGCTGCACCTTCCACAATCGAAGAAGTGAGAGAGATGGTCGCCCATGACGATCATGGTGAGACGACCGTGGAGATGCCGCTACCCGGCCAGACAGAAGATGAATTGGAAGATGATGCACGGGGCTTTGACTATGTTCCCTCTGAGCATGAGGTTGAGACCCAAAGAACAGATGAACAGACCCATCCAATGGCTGAAGATGAAGAACTGGCACATTTGGAGCACGTTCTACACCAGTTGCAAAATAAACCATGGGCTGCCGTTTATGTTGGTGCATTTTTCTTTTTTATGATCGCTCTTGGAGTTTTGGCCTTTTATGCGGTACAGTATGCTGCGCAGGCAGGGTGGTCTCCGGTATTATTCAGGGTGATGGAAGGTATAACAGCCTATTTGTTACCGGGTAGTATTATAATGTTTATTCTTCTTGCCCTTTCAGGGTTCCACTTGAATCACCTTTTTATTTGGATGGATCCTGAAGTAGTAGCCCATGATGAGATTATTCAGAACAAATCTGGCTACCTTAATGTGACCTTCTTTCTTATCAGGGCTGCCATTTATATTGCAGGATGGAACATCTTTAGATACTTCATGAAGAGGAATTCCCTGCGACAGGATGACGCCACAGATAATACTTATTACAAGAAGAACTTTAAACTGGCAGCAGGATTCCTTGTATTCTTCATAGTTACCGAATCAATGATGGCATGGGACTGGATCATGAGCTTTGACCCACACTGGTTTAGTACGCTTTTTGGATGGTATGTATTCTCGAGTATGTTTGTTTCAGGTATTACCGTGATCGCTTTGGTGAGCATTTATCTTAAGTCACGAGGATATCTTCCGTTTGTTAATGACAGCCACATACATGACCTTGCAAAGTTCATGTTCGGGATCAGTATTTTCTGGACTTACCTGTGGTTCTCGCAGTTCCTGTTGATCTGGTACTCTAACATTCCAGAAGAAGTTACCTACTTCGTTTCCAGAATAGAAGATTATGGTCTTGTTTTCTTCGGAATGGTGGCATTAAACTTTATATTCCCGTTATTGTTATTAATGAATAGTGACTTCAAACGTGTGAATTATTTTGTGGTAATGACCGGAATTATCATTTTAATTGGTCATTATCTGGATGTGTTTGTGATGGTGATGCCTGCAACGGTTGGAGAATCCTGGTTCATTGGAATTCCTGAAATAAGTGCCCTCGCATTCTTTGGTGGATTGTTTATTTTTGTGGTATTCAATTCGCTTACAAAAGCACCTCTTCTGGTGAAGAGGAACCCTTTCAAAAAGGAAAGTGAGCATTATCATTACTAATAAAGATTGTTTAAAGAAGAAAGTATAAAATGACGGTATTTTTAATCATAATAGTAGTAGCGCTTTTTGCGATAACTATCTGGCAATTGTCTAAGATCTTTCAGTTGTCCAGGAGCACAGAAAGCATTGATTCCTCTGAGATCGCAAGTGACAAAGATAACAGGATGCAGGGTAACCTCATGCTGGCATTTGGAATTGCGTTCTATATCTTCATGATCTATAACTTCTGGAGTTTTGGTGACAGAGCTTTGCCGGCGGCCTCTTCTGAGCATGGTGCAGATTACGATAACTTGCTATTGATTACTATGGCTGTGATCATGTTTGTACAGGTGATCACTCAGGGTCTCTTACACTATTTCGCATTCAAGTACAAAGGTAAGAAAGGAACCAAAGCTCTTTTCTTTGCAGATAATGATAAACTGGAATTTGTGTGGACCATTATTCCGGTAATTGTTTTAGCCGGATTGATTATTTACGGATTGTTCACCTGGTCTGATATTATGGATATTGATGAGGAAGATGATCCTATCGTCATCGAACTTTATGCAAAGCAGTTTAGCTGGCATGCCCGTTACGCCGGTAGAGATAATGTACTTGGTAAAGCAAATGTTCGCTTTATCGAAGGTGCCAATACTCTTGGAGTAGATGCAAGTGATTCTTATGCACATGATGATGTGTTGACCGGAGAGTTACACCTTCCTGTAGGACGACCCGTTTTGTTCAAAATGCGATCACAGGATGTGTTGCACTCCGCTTATTTCCCTCACTTCAGGGCACAGATGAACGTTGTTCCAGGTATGATCACTCAATTCTCGTTCACGCCAACGGTTACTTCCGAAGAGATACGAGGTACCGAATATATGAGAGAAAAAGTAGCCAGAATCCAGCAGATAAGAAAAGAAAACAGTGAGGAACTAATGGCAGCCGGGGAGGAACCTCTTACGGAATATGAGCAGTTCGACTATTACCTGTTATGTAATAAAATTTGTGGGGTAGCGCATTACAATATGCAAATGAAGATCGTAGTAGAAACCCAGGAAGAGTTTGACGCATGGATGGCAGAGCAGAAGGAGTTTATTGAAACTTACGAACCAGCAGATCAACAAACCGCTTCTGTCGAATAAGCAGAAGTATAGGTAGTAACACAGGTAAAAATAATTAAAGTTAAGATTAAAAAAATATGTCAGCAGTAGGACACGCACCGGTTAATGATCACGCTCATGATGACCACCATCATGAGGGTACTTTCATAACGAAGTATATTTTTAGCATGGACCATAAGGTAATTGCAAAGCAATACCTTTTTACGGCGCTTATTATGGGGATAATAGGGATCGCAATGTCTGTATTCTTCCGTATGCAGATCGCCTGGCCAGCCGAATCTTTTAAGATATTTGAGATCTTCCTTGGAAAATGGGCTCCAGATGGGGTGATGTCTCCCGAGATCTATCTTGCCCTTGTGACCATTCATGGTACCATCATGGTATTCTTTGTATTGACGCAGGGACTGAGTGGTACTTTCAGTAACCTTTTGATCCCGCTTCAAATTGGAGCAAGGGATATGGCTTCAGGATTTATGAACATGCTTTCTTACTGGTTGTTCTTTATCTCCTGTATCATCATGTTAGGCTCTTTATTCGTGGAAGCTGGTCCTGCTTCTGCAGGATGGACCATCTACCCGCCGTTGAGTGCCCTTCCACAGGCTATTGGTGGATCTGGACTGGGAATGACATTATGGTTGGTTTCTATGGCCATCTTCATTGCCTCTTCCTTGCTTGGTTCCCTTAACTATATTGTTACCGTAATTAACCTTAGAACAAAGGGAATGTCAATGACGCGTTTGCCATTGACCATCTGGGCACTATTTGTAACTGCTATTATTGGGGTGGTTTCTTTCCCGGTACTTCTTTCTGCAGCTTTGATGCTTATCATGGATAGAAGCTTTGGCACCTCATTTTTCCTGAGTGACATCTATATCAAAGGAGAAGTATTGCACTACCAGGGAGGTTCTCCTGTTCTTTTTGAGCACTTGTTCTGGTTCCTTGGTCACCCAGAAGTTTATATTGTAATTCTTCCGGCCATGGGTATCGCTTCTGAGATTCTGGCGACAAACGCGAGAAAGCCCATCTTCGGATATCGTGCGATGATCGCATCCATTCTTGGAATCGCATTTTTGTCAACTATCGTATGGGGTCACCACATGTTCGTCTCTGGTATGAACCCGTTCCTTGGATCTGTGTTTACCTTTACTACCTTATTGATCGCCATTCCTTCCGCAGTAAAAGCGTTTAACTGGATCACGACCATTTGGAAAGGTAACCTGCAAATGAACCCATCTATGCTGTTCTCTATTGGTTTTGTTTCAACTTTCATTACCGGAGGTTTAACAGGACTTGTATTGGGAGATAGTACGCTGGATATTAACGTGCATGATACTTACTTCGTTGTGGCTCACTTCCACCTGGTAATGGGTATTTCTGCCCTTTACGGGATGTTTGCCGGTATCTACCACTGGTTCCCTAAGATGTTTGGTAGAATGATGAACAAGAATATGGGATATATCCACTTCTGGATTACCATAATTGGTGCCTACGGAGTATTCTTCCCAATGCACTTTGTTGGAATGGCAGGTCTGCCCAGAAGGTACTATGATAATACCGCCTTTCCGTATTTTGATGACCTTGCAGATATCAACGTGTTGATCACGATATTTGCGATCATTACCGCTTTGGTGCAGTTGGTATTCCTGTACAACTTCATCCATTCTATTTTCTTTGGAAAGAAAGCGACTGCAAACCCATGGAACTCCAACTCCCTGGAGTGGACTACTCCGGTAGAGCCTATCCACGGAAACTGGCCTGGAGAACTTCCAACTGTTTATCGTTGGGCATATGACTATAGTAAAACAAATGACAAAGGAGAATACGTGATCCCGGGGCAGGATTTTGCACCGCAGACCGTTCCGCTTCAAAAAGATGAAGAGGAGTTGAATCATTAATCGACCTTCAAAACTTATATTGAGCAAGCCTTTTCTTCGGAAAAGGCTTTTTCTTTTATCTTTGTTGAACTTAAAAATCTGGCAATGAACGAAAACCTTGATCCTACAGGAGAGCATTTTTCTTCGGAAGAAATGGATATTGAAAGAGCTTTACGGCCTCTGGAATTTGACGATTTCACCGGGCAGGATCAGGTCCTGGATAACCTGAAGGTTTTCGTTGAAGCGGCCAATCAACGGGGAGAAGCTCTTGATCATACGCTTTTTCACGGCCCTCCCGGGCTTGGTAAGACCACTTTGGCCCACATCCTGGCCAATGAACTCGGAGTGGGAATAAAGGTTACCTCGGGACCTGTTTTGGATAAACCCGGAGACCTTGCCGGGCTATTAACGAATCTCGACGAACGGGATGTCCTGTTCATTGATGAGATTCACCGACTGAGTGCCGTGGTGGAAGAATACCTGTATTCGGCCATGGAGGATTTCAAGATCGATATCATGATCGAAACAGGGCCTAATGCCCGTTCTGTCCAGATCAACCTGAATCCATTTACCCTGATTGGTGCCACCACCCGTAGCGGACTCTTGACAGCCCCAATGCGAGCACGTTTTGGTATCGCCAGCAGGCTCGAATATTACAGTACCGAACTGCTTTCTGACATTGTGCAGAGAAGTGCCCAGATCTTGAAGGTGCCAATCACCATGGAAGCCGCTATCGAGATCGCGGGACGCAGCCGTGGGACGCCTCGTATTGCTAATGCCCTTTTGAGAAGGGTGCGGGATTTTGCCCAGATCAAGGGTAACGGAAAGATCGATATAGAGATCGCAAAATACAGTTTAAAAGCGCTGAACGTGGATGCCCACGGGCTGGATGAAATGGATAACAAGATCCTTACCACTATCATAGACAAATTTAAGGGTGGCCCAGTAGGAATTACCACTCTAGCCACCGCGGTAAGTGAAAGTGCCGAGACCATCGAAGAGGTATACGAACCGTTTTTGATCCAGCAGGGCTTCATCCAGAGAACCCCACGAGGGCGGGAGGTTACAGAAGCCGCTTACAAACACCTTGGCCGGGAACGCGGAGGCGTGCAGGGTGGATTGTTTTAAAAAAATCGAAACCTCAAAGGTTTCTTGAAACCGGTGAGGTCTGAGAGAGAGAGTGAATTAATGAAAGAAATCAAAGGCATTCCCAAAGTTTCAAGGCTTCAGTTTTACACTAATGCCCGCAGGATCCTGGAGAATCCTTTGCCTTTTCATCATGAGCGGTTTGAAACTCTTGGAGATACTTTTCAGCTTGATGTGGGTTGGGGCAGAACAGTGATCTTTTCCCGTGATCCAGGTTTTGCCGAATATGTGCTTCAGAAAAATCAAAAGAACTACACCAAATCCCCAATACAAACCCAGGATGTGGCAAAATACCTTGGGAAAGGTTTGCTCACCTCAGAAGGGGAACATTGGCGGAAGCAGCGAAAATTGATCCAGCCGGCTTTTCACAAAAAACAGTTGGTGAATTTGCTGGGGAGTATGAATTCTGCCATTTTAGAAGAGTTGAAAAGGGTGCGGCCGGGGGAACCAATGGATATCTTTCCAATCTTTAATGATCTTGCATTTCAAACCGTGGTCAAATCCCTTTTTAGCAGTGCAGTGGGGCAGAAAGAGATCGACCGGCTGCAGTACATCACAGAGTCGGCTCAAAAAATGCTGGTGCGCGAACTGCGGCAGCCATACTTGAACTGGTGGTTTAGATTGCACGGTGACATTCAGCATAATCTGGATCTCACCGGCGAAGCTCGCGACCTTCTCAAGCGTCTAATTGATGAGCGAAAAGCCTCTGGCAAAAGGGAGGATGACCTGTTGGACATGTTGTTAGACGCGCGTTACAGCGACGGCACAGCCATGAATGAACAACAGCTCATAGACGAGATCCTCATCCTGTTTACCGCCGGTCATGAAACCACTTCCAACGCCCTCACCTTCACTTGTGAGCTGCTGGCCAGGCACCCTGAAGTTCAGGAAAAGATAGCGGCAGAAGTAAAAACCGCCAAAGAAGAGACTAATGATCTTATGGAATTTCTTCGGAAGTGCAGTTATACTCAACACGTGATCGAAGAATCCATGCGGCTGTATCCGCCGGCTTATTTTATAGACAGGGTGAACATTGAAGAAGATGAATTCGAGGGGAAATCTATTCCGAAGAATTCCAGTCTGCTTTTTTCAGTCTATGAGATCCACAGAAATAAAAACTTCTGGGAAGATCCTGAAAAGTTCATCCCCGAACGTTTTGCCGAAGGACGCTACAGTAATTACTATCCCTTTGGGGCAGGCCCACGCAAGTGTATTGGCAACAATTTTGCCATGTATGAAATGATGCTGGCCATAGCCGAACTGGTGTCAAGGTTCCGTATTTCCGGAGCCGTAGGGGAAATACAGATCCTTCCCCTAATCACTTTAAAGCCTAAAAATGCGGTCCTTAAATTTGAGCCGCGACAAAAATGAGTATCCGGTGAATTATTCGAAAAAAGCGAAATATAGCGACCTGATCAAAACCGAGGCTACACGTCTTGGGTTCCTCTCCTGCGGAATTTCAAAAGCCGAGTTCCTGGAGGAAGAAGCTCCGCGCCTGGAAGAATACCTGGAGAAGAACCGGCACGGGGAAATGGGTTACCTGGAGAATTATTTTGACAAGAGGCTCGATCCCACCAAACTCGTTGAGGGTTCCAAAAGCGTAATTTCCCTGCTGCTTAATTATTACCCCGAAAAGAATCAGCGGGAGGATAGCTATAAGATCAGCAAATATGCTTACGGCACAGATTATCACTTTGTGATCAAGGAT
>CAZVKA010000004.1:0-55472 GCA_964627595.1 uncultured Flavobacteriaceae bacterium
CAAACATTTGTTGGTGTTCACCACCTGTTTTAGGTGGACCTCCTCTTCTGTCACGAAAGTAAAGGCCGCATCCTCATAATATTTTTGATAGATGTCCATTGCCTGTTCAATACTACCGGAAAAACCGGTGTAGGCGGTGGCATGGATCCCGCGGGAGAAATTTCCGCGGTTAGGAATAAAGTTTATTGCGATTTCCCTATCCTTCTGAAGCAGTTTAAGACTCTGATCGATCTCCCCGAGGTGCTGATGTTCAAAAGCCTTGTATGCCGAAAAATTATTGTCCCTCCAGCTGAAATGAGTGGTTTCAGATAAAGAAGTTCCTGCCCCGGTAGCTCCCGTTACGGCGTTCACGTGCACCTCATCCTCAATCAAATTTTCGGCTGCCAATGGAAGTATCGCCAGGCTAATAGCCGTGGCGAAACATCCCGGATTAGCAATATATCTGGCATTTTGAATTTCCTCTCTCTTAAATTCCGGCAATCCGTAAACAAAGGAGTGGTCTTTAGCCGCAATCCTGAAATCGGTGCTGAGATCAATTACTCTGGTCTCTTCAGAAAATTTATTTTCCTTCAGAAATTTTATTGAATTTCCATGACCAAGGCAAAGAAATACCACATCGACCTCAAGGTTGATCTCATCTGTAAATTTCAGGTCCGTTTCTCCAAGCAGATCCTGGTGTATGCCTGCAACCTGTTTCCCGGGCTGTGAAGTACTGTAGACAAAATCTATCTCCACCTTAGGGTGCCTCAGGAGAATCCGCAGCAGTTCGCCTGCCGTATATCCTGCTCCGCCAATAATTCCTGCTTTGATCATTGCTGTTCTTTTACGTGCTGGTAGATCTTTCCGGCGTTAGAATTGATTTTTATAAAGCCTTTGGCATCCTCTGCGGTCCAGGCATTGTTCTCTTCCCCGTATTTTCCGAAGCCGCTATTCATGAGATCAAAGGGCGAAGAAATTCCATCAAGGGTAAATCTGTACGGATGAAGACTTATATACACCTCCCCGGTCACCTGCTCTTGTGAATTCTGCAGAAAAGCTTCGAAATCGCGCATTACAGGATCAAGGTACTGACCCTCGTGCAGGTGCATGCCGTACCAGTTGGCGATATAATCCTTATGCTGAAGCTGCCATTTGCTCAATGTATGTTTCTCCAAAAGGTGATGAGCTTTTATCGTTATTAATGCTGCCGCGGCTTCAAAACCAACTCTTCCCTTGATTCCGATTATAGTATCTCCCACGTGAATATCCCTTCCAATAGCGTAAACCGAAGCAAGCTTCTCCAACTTTTCAATATTCTTCTCCGGACTGGCTTTCTCTCCATTTACTGCTGAAAGTTCCCCCTTTGTGAAAGTGAGGGTAACTTTAGATGGTTCTTTTTCCTGAAGCTGCGACGGAAAAGCAGGTTCCGGTAAAGGTTTTTCTGAAGTCAGAGTTTCAGCTCCACCTACACTGGTGCCCCAAAGTCCCTTGTTAATTGAATATTTGGCTTTTTCCCAGTTCATTTCTACCCCGTTTGCCTGCAGGTAGTCTATCTCCTCCTGCCTGCTGAGCTTCTTATCTCTAATTGGGGTAATGATCTCTATCTCGGGCGCAAGGGTCTGAAAGATCATATCAAAACGCACCTGGTCGTTACCTGCCCCGGTGCTCCCGTGAGCAATGGCCGTGGCACCGATCTTCTTTGCATAATTCACGATCTCAATCGCCTGAATAATGCGTTCGGCACTAACCGAAAGAGGATAGGTATCATTTTTTAGTACATTTCCAAAAATGAGATATTTCACAACCTTTTGGTAAAAAGAAGAAATAGCATCTAAATTTAAATATGAAGTAGCTCCAATCTTTTTTGCATTCACTCCTATCCTGTCTATTTCTTCCTGTGGAAATCCGCCGGTATTTACACTCACCGCGTGGACTTCATAATTTTCTTCTTTAGATAAATATTTCGCACAATAGGAAGTATCTAACCCGCCGCTATATGCCAATACTAATTTTTTCATTTTAGTCAATTTTAATTTTATTCTCTGCTTTTTCCTTTTTAAAGAACAGGGTTTGCTTAATGCTCTTAAGTCTGGTAAATGCCTTATCATTTAATCTGGACCCTTCCTTCAATTTCACCTTTTTGGCAGGATCGTAAAGCATACCTGTACAAAGGCACATCTTCCTTTCTGTACGGGTAAGGATGTCATAATTTTTACAGGTTTGACAACCTTTCCAGAAGCTTTCATCTTCTGTAAGCTCACTGAAAGTCACCGGTTGGTATCCCAACTCGTAATTGATTTTCATAACGGCAAGCCCGGTGGTAATTCCGAATATTTTGGCATTGGGATACTTTTTACGGGAATGTTCAAAAACAGCCTTCTTAATATCCTTGGCTAACCCGCGGTTACGAAAGTCGGGATGAACAATAAGACCGGAGTTGGCCACAAACTTTTCATGACTCCATACCTCTATATAGCAAAATCCAGCGAACTTATCCCCTTCGAGAGCAATAATGGCGTTGCCATTCTCCATCTTGGTGAGAATATATTCGGGCGTACGACGCGCGATACCTGTACCGCGAACTCTTGCAGATTCCTCGATAGTGTCGCAAATTATTTCTGCGTATTTGGCGTGAGAGTTATTAGCAATGACAATTTTCATGTGCTAAAGAATTAAAAGTTAAAAAATGGATTTGTAAATTTTCGAAAGAAGAACCGGACTCACCTAAGTTCCATAGAATTAAGCACGCACAAACGTGCGGCGTAGGCTGCGAATGCGCCTAAAAGCATATTCAGGAGAAATCCTGAAAACTTTGCAAAAAATAATTTGTGGAAAAATGTGATTCAAAATAGATAATGGTAAAATACAATAAGACAAAAAGAAAACATGCACTGGCGGATAGATTACATCCGGCGGCGCAACAGGGGCCTTATTATTATTTCGTTTTTCAAAATCACGGGGTAAAAGTATATCTTTTTTTAAACAGACAATATCAATGGCTAAAAATTTTGCTGATTTTAACTTTTATAATAAATATCAAGGGAGGGAAATGTTTGTTAATGGAATCTATAGAATATTGTAAATTGTCAATGATTAGTATTGTTCGTAATGGAAGAAATAAAGTATACAGCAGAAGTTGACATTCCTAAATTACTTAGCGCTCAAAAAGCCTTTTTTGAGTCGGGAGGCACACGGGATATTGATGTAAGAATCGAAAAACTCAAGGTCCTTGAAAAGCTGATTCAGAAGCGGGAAAAAGATATCTCTCATGCTCTTTACAATGATTTTCAGAAACCGGAATTTGAAACGGTTATTACTGAAACTTCCTTTATTCTTAGCGAGTTGAAGTACATCATCAAGAATCTGCATAAATGGGCAAAACCTAAAAAAGTGAAAAGCACGCTTTTGAATTTTCCTTCCCGTGATTTAATTTATTCTGAACCATATGGCACCTGCTTGATCCTCGCCCCCTGGAATTATCCTTTTCAATTGAAGGTCTCACCGGCAATTGGGGCCATCGCAGCAGGAAATACCGTTGTGCTTAAACCCAGTGAATATTCCCCTTATACATCTGAAATTGTTGAGGAAATATTTGCAGAGAGCTTTGAACCAGAATGGGTAAGTGTGGTACATGGGGATGCTTCAGTGTCTCAAAAACTGCTGAAGGAAAAGTGGGATTATGTCTTTTTCACCGGAAGTGTGCCGGTGGGCAGAATTGTAAACAAGGCCATCGCACCTCACCTCACTCCTGCTACTTTAGAATTGGGAGGCAAAAGCCCCTGTATCATCCACCGTTCAGCAAAAATTCAACTGGCCGCAAAAAGGATAGTGTGGGGTAAATTTGTGAATGCGGGCCAAACCTGTATCGCCCCCGATTATATCCTGATAGATTCTGAAATTAAATCTGAATTTTACGAGGCTGTAAAAATAGAAATAACTGCCGCTTTTGGGGAGCACCCAAAATCTTCACCTGATTTTGCCCGCATTATAAACCAAAAGAACTTCATTCGGCTTAAAGAGCTTCTAAAAGATGAACATTTCATCATTGGTGGTGCCACAGATGAAGACAGCCTTTATATTTCGCCCACCTTGCTGGACGAACCCTCTCTGGATTCTAAGGTTATGGAAGATGAGATCTTTGGTCCTATCCTTCCGGTGATCTCCTTCTCTTCAGAAAAAGAGATCGAAGCAGTCATTTCAAAATACCCCAAACCACTTTCTCTCTATATCTTTTCTGAAGAGAAAAGCTATTCAGAAAAAATACTACAAAAATACAGTTTTGGAGGAGGTGCCGTAAATGATGTCCTGGTACATATCGCCAACAAAAACCTACCTTTCGGCGGAGTAGGGAACAGTGGATATGGCGCCTACCACGGGAAATTTTCCTTTGATACTTTCTCTCACAAGAAAAGCATCAGTAAGCGCGGTACATGGATCGATATTCCTCTAAGGTATGCTCCTTACAATAACAAACTAAAGCTGACGAAAAAGTTCCTTAAGTATTTTTAGTGTTTTTCTTTTTCAGGGAATACAGATCCTTCCTGCGGTCTGTAAGATTTCGAACACTACCAAAGGTATGCAGCTCCTTTAAAAGATCCAGATCAACATCTACCAGCAAAGTACTCTCGGTGTTTGGCGTGGCTTCAGCTTTGATCCCGTTCACCGGAAAAGAAAAATCTGAAGGAGTGAAAACCGCACTCTGGGCATATTGAATATCCATATTGTTCACCTTTGGCAAGTTCCCTACAGAACCCGCGATGGCCACATAGCACTCATTTTCCACGGCACGGCTCTGGGCACAAAGCCGTACCCTGGAATATCCGTTCTGGGTGTCTGTCATGAACGGTACAAAAAGAATATTCATCCCCTCATCTGCCAGGATCCTTGAAACTTCAGGAAATTCCACGTCATAACATATCAGCACCCCAATCTTTCCGCAATCAGTATCCATGGTCTGAAGTTTGGAGCCGCCTTTCATACCCCAGGCAGAAGCTTCGGCCGGAGTGATATGCAGTTTCTCATAACGCTCGTAACTTCCGTCCCTTCGGCAAAGGTAGCCAACATTGTACATGTGCTCCCCAATGATCTGCGGCATGCTTCCGGTAATAATGTTGATATTATAGGTAATGGCAAAATCCACAAAAGTCTCGAGCAGCTTTTCGGTATAGGACGCCAGAGAACGAATGGCTTCGGCTTCATTTAGGTGATTGTATTCGGCCATTAGCGGAGCATTAAATAATTCTGGAAAGAGAATAAAGTCGCTCTGGTAGTCACTAACGGCATCCACAAAGAATTCTATCTGGGAAACCAGGGCGTCAAAATCTTTGAAAAGACGCATTTGCCACTGGACCAGACCCAACCTTACAACAGTTTTTGGAGTAAGGATCAACTTATCTGGTTTGGTGTAGTAAATGTTGTTCCACTCCATCAAGGTGGCAAATTCCTTGCTTTCGTGGTCTCCAGCGAGATATCCTTTGATTACCTTTTTTACGTGAAAATCGTTAGAAAGCTGAAAAGAAAGTACGGGATCATGGATCTCCTTGATCTTTACCTTTTCAATATATTGTTTAGGAGTAAGCTCCTCGGCATATTTCGCGTAATTAGGTATCCTGCCTCCAAAAATGATAGATTTGAGGTTTAATTGCTCGCAAAGTTCCTTCCTGGCTTCATATAGCCGTCGCCCCAATCTCATTCCTCGATATTCGGGATGGATAAAAACATCGATCCCGTAAAGCACGTCACCATTACTGGTGTGGGTTGAAAAGTTTTCTCCTCCCGTGATCTGCTCATATGTGTGATTGTCTTCGTATTTGTTGTAATTAACAATTATCGACAGGGCACAACCGGCAATTTTTTCATCGATGATGATACAGAACTGACCTTCTGGGAATTTCTTAATAAGGTTCTTGATCTCTTTCTCACTCCAATATTCTTCGGCAAGACTTCCATAACTCTCTACCATGGAGATCTTGAGTTCCTTGTAATCTTTTACGCTTAGATTGCGTAACTCTATTTTAGCAGAATCTATCACTTGCAATTTTTTTACGAAGATATCGCTTTAGCTGCTGTTTTTAAAATGTAAATCTTTTCTTCTGAAGGTTTTACATCAAAAAACCGGAAATAACCCAACCGTGCAATCTGTTCAAAAACAGTTTAGTTTTTTTTCTAAAAAAATGATTTTCATTACTTTAAAGTAACAAGGAGGTGTCAAATGCCTGTTGATTTTCTGGGTGTAGGGTTTAAGTGAATCTTCAGGATGGCACCTCATATTTTTTTAAACTAAATTGCAGTTTTTCTCCCATGACTTTCTGGGAAATCGTGTTTATACCCCGTTCACTTAATTGAAGTACCCGTGGATACCCTCCGGTTGTTTGCCCATCTCTCATTAAAATAATTAATGTTCCTGAAGGGGTGAGTTGCACCGTACCCGGCAACACAGCTCCTGTGAGGATTGGTTCGAGATTATTTTTGAGAGGTTCAGCAAGCTGAATTCCCATTCGGCTGTTGTTCTTTCCCACCTGAAAATCCATGTTTTGAAGCTGGTCTTTTTCTTCTGGTGAGAGTAGATCGAACTCAGGACCGGGAAAAGCTTCTACCGTAACAGAAGTAAGATACTCGTCTTGTTTAATAGCGGCGTAGCCGGGCAAGATCACTTCTGAAGGTCTTCCGTAGCTTAAGGTCATTCCCTGTTCAAGTCTGGCTGCAGCAGTGATTCCATCATACCAGCTTCTGCTGTTCAGGACTTTTTCGGTTAAAAATTCTCCCTGCATAGCGAGGTAAGCCCTGGCACCAAAAACTCTTTTTCCGAAGCTAAGGACATCTCCTGAAGCAATCTGCAATACATGATTATTTTCCACGGCACACCCGTTGATCATAGGAGACAAATCTGCTCCGGTTATTGCGATATTAGTGGCATGCGAAAATCGAAGTTTCGGGCCTAACAGGGTAATTTCCAGTACTGCTGCATCTGCAGAATTTTTCAACAGCAAATTTGCCAGTCCCGCAGCATAAGAATCCATTACCCCGCTCACGGGCACTCCATACTCCATAAACCCAAAGCGTCCCGCATCCTGGACACTCGAAAATAGCCCCGGTTTTAGTACCTCTACCTCAGCTGTCATATCTTTCTGTTTTAAAGCTGAAAGTTCCCGCTGCAACCTCCTCCAGGATTTTAAAGTGTTCTTCAAGAGAAATGGGATAAAATTTAATCTTATCTCCCGCGGAAATTTTACAGGGAGGAATCTCACTTTTTTCAAACAAGGGTACCGGGGAGTTCCCGATGATCTGCCATCCTCCCGGGCTTGTTTTTGGATAGATCCCCGTTTGATTTTCACCTATTCCTACAGCCCCTTTTTCAACCTTCAACCTAGGTTGTTCTTTTCGGGAAATCCGGAGCTTGTCATCCAATCCTCCCAGGTATAGAAATCCGGGCAAAAATCCTATAAAAAATACAGTATAAAGTGGTGCGCAATGTAACGTAATGATCTCCTCCGGGTCACGTTTTTTTTGAATAGAGACTTCTTTCATATCCAGGGAGAATTCTTCCTCGTAACACACCGGAATATGAAAAATTTTCCTTTCGGTTTTATTCTGTATATTCGTCTTTCCTGCAAGCTGTTTCAGCTTTAAAATTTCTCCATAGACATCCTTTATAGGTGAGGGGTAAATTATTAATAATGAAGAATATGTATTAATAACCTCAACCTTTTCTTTAAGTAATTCTTTCAACAACAACTGTCTAAGACCGAGAATTTTTTCCAGCACCCCCTCATCGATTTGAGCTTGAAAATTTATCAAAACGGCCTTCTCTCCTATGGGTGTTATCTGTGGAAAACCGGTCATTAAGTGTGCTTAATTTTAATCTCCTTTTCCCGGAATTTCTGGTGGAGATATTTTAAAATTTCAATAGAATTTGGCGTATCACTGTGAAGACAAAAAGTGGTCGCATTTGTTTCAATTTTTTCTCCGTTGAAACAGGTGATCCTATGCTCCCGAAACATTGAAAAAAGATGTTTAAAAACTTCTTCTTTTTCAATAATCAACGCGTTAGAATTTAGTCGGGAAACCAGTGAGCGATCGGAGTTATAATTGCGATCTGCAAAAGCCTCGTAAACGACCTCCAGCTTTCCCTTTGCCATTTTGGAAATTACCGAACCTTCGGGTGCATAAAGCAGCAGAGGGTCATCGAATTCGCAGATGGCATCCAGGATGACAGCGGCGATATTTTCATTCTTTTGCGCATCATTATAAAGCGCTCCATGTGGTTTTACGTGAATTAATTTGGCACCTTCAGCTTCAGTGATCTGTTTAAGCGACAGGATCTGGGCTACAAGGCTGCGCTTAAGTTCCTTTGGTTCCATCTTAAGACTTATCCTTCCGAAGTTTTCTTTATCGGGATAGGAAGGATGTGCTCCAATTTCCACATCATTTTCCATAGCCAAATCAACCGTGTGCTGCATGGTTTCAAGGTTTCCTGCGTGACCTCCGCAGGCAATATTACAAGCCGAGATCAAAGGCATGAGTTGTTTGTCAAACTCACCTCCTTCTCCAAGGTCACAATTTATATGGATCTTTCTCATAATAATTCTATTGAATTTACCATCCCTGCCATACCGAATATATCGATTTTAGCCCAAGAAAAATGGTGATCCCCAGGATCACTACCCCCAGGACATTCTGGATTAAAGAATTGGTATGTTTTCCCATAACCGAGGACCTGTTTACCATCCAGAATAGGAAAATGGCGACAACCGGCAATAAAATTCCGTTGGCGACCTGGGCAAACTGAATCACCTCCACCGGCTTTAGACCCAATGAGGAGAATAATACTCCCAGCAGAAGGATCGTTGCCCAAACAGATTTGAACTGTATTGAATTTAAGCCTTTTTTCCAACCCAGGCAACCTTTTACCACATAGGCTGCTGCCAATGGTGCAGTAATGGAAGAGGAAATTCCGGCAGCAAAAAGACCTATTGCTATAAACCACTTTGCGTAACCACCGTAAAGGGGTGCCAATCCTGCTGCTAGATCGGCCGCGGTATTCACCTGGCTAATTCCTGAAGCAGCAGCTGTTACTATGATAGCCATAGAAACCACACCACCCAGTATGATTGCCCAAAAAAGCTCTTTTCTGGCAATTTTTAAAGCCGACTCTCCACTCCACTTTTCACTTACCAGCGAGGCGTGTAGAAAAAGATTGTATGGCACCACCGTGGTTCCTATTAAAGCCATGACCGTAATAATTCCCGCCGAACCGCTTTTGGGTAGCAGCAATCCTTTTAGTATTTCCCATAGTGGAGGTTGTGTAATAATTGCAGTAACCACAAAGGAGATACTCATTATGAGCACCAGGCCAATAAACACTTTTTCGAGCAACTTATAATTCCCTATTGCCAGCAGAATAAAGGCAATAGCCCCTATCAACACACTCCACAAATCAAGGCTCACAACCCCCATTTCCAGCACGGGGGAAGGTACAACTGCAGACATTCCCAGAACGGCACCGGTAATATTTCCTGCTTCATAGGCTGCATTCCCAATCACAATAGCTGCAAAAATGAGTAGAATAGAAAGAGCTTTAAAAATCGGGTTTTTGATCTCCTCTCGTATTACTTCACTTAATCCCTTGCGGGTGATGATACCCAGCCGGGCAGCCATCTCCTGCAGTACAATACAGGCTACAATTGATAAAAGAAGCGCCCATAAGAGTGCATATCCAAAATTCACTCCCGCCAGGGTACAGACGGTAACAGTTCCAGGACCAATGAAGGCGGCTGAAACCAGGACTCCAGGTCCTACATTTTTTAACCAGTTTTTCACTTCTTAACCTTAGTTTCCTGAAGCGCATATAAGGCAAAAGATCCCAACCAGTGTCCCCCTTCATAAGTGTCTCCCACAAGATTTGGGAAAGAATGAGAAATGTGCTTATTAGCCACGGGTTTTAAATGACTGTAGCGTTTTGGATATTGATTGGCAAGGCCATGCAACACCCAGGCTCTGCTGAAGTTAAGACCGTCAAGGTGAACCAGTTTTCCATCCGTTCGATCAGAAACCTCAGCCACCTCAAGTGCAAAATCTTTATTTTTTAGCTGCGGCATGAAATCTTCCATCCACAATCTGAAAGCATTTTCTGGTAATACCCGTCGCATGATGTCAATCTCTGAAAAACAAGGGGAAAGAAAGTCGAAACCGCTGGGTTCCCAACCCAGGGGACAATTATCATCATTCAGATAAAAGTCTTTTGCCCGCTTTTCAATTATTTTTTGAAGATCTTCTGAAGTGGTGGCCCTTGCGTAATCATAAGCCAAAGCAAGGGCAAACGCGGTGTTAGTATGTTCTCCAACCCTTATAGGATACACCAGTTTAGGAAGGAATTCTTTGAATTTGGCTACGATGGTATCAGTCAAAGGCTGCAGGTTTTGTTCCAGCTCACGGGCAAGAGGATCATCCCAGGTGTGAAGTTCTTCTGCAAGCTTCAGCAGCCATGCCCAACCATATGTCCGCTCATAGGAAGCCTCCTGTTCATTTTGAAAATACTGAACCTCTGCATGTATATTTTCAGCAGAAAGAGAAGCTTTTAACTTTTCCCTGATCTCCTCCTCTTTTTTAAGATCTGGAAATTGTTTTAGAAGGCTGACCAGAGTCCAATGACCGTGAACCGATGAATGCCAGTCAAAACACCCGTAAAAGGCAGGATGGAGTTCTTTAGGCTCTCCAATTTCAGAAGAATTAGCAAGGGTTTGATTGAGCTTGTTAGGATATTCCACATTTATACAATCCAGCGGTAGTTGTGCCAGAGCATTCGCCTGTTCCAGGGATAAAAGCACCGGCTTCTGCCCTTCAACTACAGACACTGCCTCATCAATCAAAGTAGTATCTTCTTTAGGTTCCTGGCTTTTACTGGTTTCATCATCATTGCCTTTACATCCTCCAATTACCAGAGCAGCAAGAACAAAAACTATTTTCTTCATTTTTAAGTAGGTTTTTTGGTTTTTACCCCAGCCAGCCCTCACGATCCAGACTGCGGTATTGTATGGCTTCACTAATATGGGCTCCTTTTATGGTTTCTGAATTCTCAAGATCGGCAATGGTTCGTGCAACCTTCAGAATACGGTCATAAGCCCGTGCTGAAAGGTTCAGTTTTTCCATGGCTGTCTTTAGCAACTGCAGGGAACCATTATCCAGACTACAATATTCGCGAATTTGTTTCACACTCATTTGTGCATTATAATGAACATTTTCGTAGTTTTCAAATCTGTTGGTCTGCCTTTCCCGGGCAGCAGTAACCCTTTTCCTGATCTCCAGGCTGCTTTCTCCTCTTCTTTCTTCACTAAGCTTTTCAAAGGGCACAGGAGTCACTTCAATATGTATATCGATACGATCGAGTAACGGCCCGCTGATCTTGCTCAAATACCGCTGCATTTCTGCTGGAGAAGAGGTCACCGGCGCATTGGGATCATTAAAATAACCCCCGGGACTTGGATTCATACTGGCCACCAGCATAAAACTTGAAGGATAGGTAACGGTAAATTTTGCACGAGAAATTGTAACTTCCCTGTCTTCAAGTGGCTGCCTCATAACTTCAAGCACACTTCTTTTGAATTCCGGAAGTTCATCAAGGAATAAAACGCCATTATGAGAAAGCGATATCTCTCCCGGTTGCGGATATGCCCCGCCCCCAACAAGGGCGACGTCAGATATTGTATGATGCGGGCTCCTGAAAGGGCGGTGAGCCATTAATCCCGCGCTCTCTTTCAATCTACCTACCACACTGTGGATCTTAGTCGTTTCAAGTGCCTCATGAAGCGTCATTGGCGGCAAAATACTCGGCAGCCGTTTCGCAAGCATGGTTTTGCCCGAACCCGGTGGACCGATTAAAATGATGTTGTGCCCTCCGGCTGCAGCGATTTCCATACAACGTTTAATGGATTCCTGGCCTTTGACATCGGCGAAATCATGCTCCGGGTTTTGCAATTCGTTATAGAATTCCTGGCGGGTATCGATAGTGGTCTTTTCGAGCTCTTCTCCTTCATCAAAAAACCTGATCACCTCCTCGATGTTCTCCACTCCGTAAACATCTAGCCCCTTGACAATAGCGGCTTCCTTGACGTTCTGCTTAGGAAGTATAAAACCTTTGAAGCCTTCTTGTTTTGCCTTTATGGCAATAGGCAGCGCACCCTTTATAGGCTGGAGACTGCCGTCAAGGGAAAGTTCCCCCATGATGACAAAATCTGAAATGTTATCGGCTTTTATCTGGCCCGATGCGATAAGGATTCCCATGGCGAAGGTAAGATCATAGGCAGATCCTTCCTTTCGAAGATCTGCCGGTGCCATGTTCACAGTGATCTTTTTTCCCGGAAAATTGCGGCCCACATTTTTTAATGCGGCCGCAATTCGGAAACTACTTTCTTTTACGGCTATATCAGGTAGACCCACCAGGTGGTACCCAATGCCGGAGTCTACGTTCACCTCAACCGTAATGGTCGTGGCTTCAACGCCAAAAACAGCACTTCCGTAAACCTTTACCAGCATTTAAAAAATGTTTTTTTAAATGTAGTAAAATTTTGGGTAAAGAATTTTACCCCTTAACCTTTAACACATTTTTGCGATAGTACTCAAGAATGCCGTCAATTGGGCGCTGCACGAAATTTCCCGGCTCCAGGCGGTAAGGCTGTAAAGCATCTTTTATGATGTCCTGAGAAAAGTACGCGATAGACCCTACAAAATGAATAGGAACGTTCTGAGCTTCCTTAAAGCACAGCACTCTGTGCTCAATGAAGTTTTGCATTCCTTCGGCGATCAACTGATAAAAATATCCATTTCTTTCATTTTTGAAGATGAATTCCGCAAAATGAGCCAGATAAGTATTTGGATTTTCCTTTTTGTAGATATTCTCTTTAATGGTATCTGAAGAAAGATCGTATTCCATTTCAAATTTATCAGCCAGTTCCTTGGGCATTTTTTTGTAGTAATAATCCCTGATGAGCCTTTTTCCGAAGTAATTCCCACTGGCTTCATCCATTAAGATGTATCCCAGGGAATCTACCGCGGTACGACATTCGCGCCCATCAAAATAACAACTATTGGAGCCTGTACCGAGAATACAAACGATTCCGGGCTTATCGGTGACGGCATATGCTGCTGCAACCATATCTTCCTTAACCTGCACTTCATGGGCATTGATAAAGAAGGCTTCCAGGATTTCTTTTAATTTGGCGGTGGGCCTGGGTGTTCCGCACCCCGCACCATAAAAATGCACCCGTTGAACCTTATATTTTACCTGGTTTAGATCAAGATTTTCCTCCAGCCTTTCCTGAAGCACTTCGGCCTTGAAAACTGCCGGGTTCAAACCTTTCGTACGAGTCTTTAATAACTGCTCTCCTTCAGCGTTCAGTAAGATCCAGTCACATTTTGTAGAACCGCCGTCTGCAATTAAAATCATATTTTCAATTTTTAAAGAAAAAGGCTGTTCAATTGTGATATTTAAATATCCAATGAAACAGCCTCTTGCTCATTTTTCTATCTTTTAAATTACAGCTTCGCGGTATATGCAGCCAGTTCAATAAGTTTGGCAGAGAAGCCATATTCATTGTCATACCATGCGACCAACTTGAAGAAATTATCATTCAGGGCAATTCCTGCCCCGGCATCAAAATTAGAAATATGTGTAGTTGACACGTAATCTTGTGAAACTACATCATCTTCTGTATAAGAAATGATCCCTTTATAATCTCCTTCGGAAGCTTTTTTAAAGGCAGCCTTGATTTCTTCATAAGAAACAGATTTTTCAGTTCTTACTGTAAGGTCAACAACAGATACATCTGCAGTAGGAACCCTAAATGCCATCCCGGTAAGTTTTCCATCCAATTCAGGAATGACTTTACCTACAGCCTTTGCAGCACCCGTAGATGCAGGGATAATATTTATAAGAGCACTTCTACCTCCTCTAAAATCCTTTTTGGAAGGTCCGTCAACGGTCAACTGAGTAGCTGTTGTAGCGTGAATAGTGGTCATTAACCCTTCCACAATTCCAAACTCATCATTTACCACTTTAGCAAGAGGTGCCAAACAGTTCGTAGTACAGGAGGCGTTTGAAATAATAGTATCATCTGCTTTAATGTCTTTATGATTCACACCCATTACAAACATGGGAGCGTCTTTAGAAGGTGCAGAAATAAGTACTTTTTTAGCTCCTGCTTTTAGGTGCTCTGCAGCCTTATCTTTTCCTGTGAATAAACCGGTACATTCCAATACCATCTCTGCTCCTACCTCATCCCACTTCAAATCTGCCGGATTTCTTTCTGCAGTCACACGAATCGTTTTTCCATTTATAACCAAATGGCCATCTTTAACCTCCACTTCCCCGTCAAATCTTCCATGTACCGAGTCATATTTAAAGAGGTAAGCCAGATGCTCTACTTCCAACAGATCATTTACTGCCACCACTTCGACGTCATCTCTCTTTAAAGCAACACGCAGCGCGATCCTTCCAATTCTTCCAAATCCGTTTATTCCTATTTTTGTACTCATAATTCAATTGTTTGTAATTATACTGTGGTGATATTTAACACCCTTCTTAACTCTTTATCCAAAGGCCTTTGACCTTTAATTGCGGTTTCAAAATCTACTGATGTAACTATCCTGTTAGTTATTCCAATCATTACATTGCTTTCCCCTCGAAGCAAAGCTTCTATTGCACCTACTCCCAACCTGCTGGCAAGCACCCTGTCATAGCAACTTGGAGCACCTCCTCGCTGAATATGTCCTAAAACAGATACCCGTATATCGTAACCTTCAAGATTCTCACCTATGAAATCGGCAAGTTCAAAAATATTCTTGCCACTCTTTTCACCTTCGGCCACCACTATAATACTGGAAGTTTTTCCTGCTTTTCGGCTCTTTTCCAAGGAGTACATCATTTGTTCTACCCCTTTGTCTTCTTCGGGAATTAAGATCTCTTCGGCACCGGCTCCAACTCCACTGTTCAAGGCAATATCTCCTGCATCCCGTCCCATTACTTCTACCAGGAAAAGTCGATTATGAGAACTGGCTGTATCTCGTATCTTATCAATAGCATCTACAACTGTGTTCAAAGCTGTATCATATCCAACAGTATAATCTGTTCCATTGATATCATTATCTATGGTCGCCGGAATTCCTACTACAGAAAATCCATGCTCCTGTTGAAGCAACATTGCACCTGTAAAAGTACCGTCACCCCCTATAACCACAAGCGCATCAATCCCTGCACGGACCAGATTTTTTGCGGCTTTCTCCCTGCCTTCTTTGGTGCGAAATTCTGCAGAGCGGGCAGACTTAAGAAATGTCCCGCCGCGGTTGATCACATTTCTCACAGATCTCGCAGTTAACAACTCGAAGTCATTTTCAATGAGTCCCTGGTATCCACGATAAATACCTACACAATCCAGGTTGTAATAAGAACAACTTCTGGCCACAGCCCTTATTGCTGCGTTCATTCCCGGGGCATCCCCACCTGAGGTCAAAACCCCAATTTTCTTGATCTTTTCTAACATTAACGTAAAGCTATTTTAAATAGAGAATATAACCTAATTTGCCTATAAACTCAAACGTTTTCGGTTAATAAAAAATAAAAATGCTCCTTTTTGGGAGCATTTTTGCAATTATTTTGGAGAAATTTTAGTTATTTCTCAAAAACCTGAATTTAATCATTTTTTAAACGGAAGTTTCATTATGACTTCTTCTCTTCAATCCACTCATTCACATGATCCTCTAGTATGTTTAATGGAATCGCCCCACGGGTGAGCACCACATCGTGAAACTCCCTGATGTCAAATTTTTCTCCGAGATCTTTTCTAGCTTTTTCCCTAAGTTCAAGGATCTTATTCATTCCAATCTTATAGGCAGTCGCCTGCCCAGGCATCACAATATGTCGTTCAACCATTTTAACTGCATCGCTTTCTGCATTGGGAGAATTTTCAACATAATAACTGATGGCTTCTTCGCGGGTCCATTTTTTATCGTGAATACCGGTATCAACTACCAGCCGAATGGAGCGCCATAATTCCATGGCCAGCCTTCCAAAATCAGAGTATGGATCATCGTAAAATCCAATTTCCTTGGGGATTATCTCACTGTACAATCCCCAGCCTTCAACGTATGCCGTGTAAATACCTAATTTTCTGAACATTGGTAAATTTTCAAGCTCCTGCGCAATGGCAAGCTGCATGTGATGACCGGGAATACCTTCGTGGTAAGCCAGTGCCTCCATCTGGTACACAGGCATTGCTTTCATATCATATAGGTTGGCATAGTAGGTACCCGGCCTGGAGCCGTCAAGAGCCGGTTGCTGGTAAAAAGCCTTTCCGGCACTTTTTTCCCTAAAGGGTTCAACTGCCTTCACTACAATGTCAGCTTCGGGTTTAGTAAGAAACAATTCATCTAGCCTGCCCTTCATAGTATTGATGATCTCTTTAGCCTCTGTTAGATATCGTTCTTTTCCTTCAGGAGTGTTGGCATAATAGAATTGCTCGTCCTCTCTCATGAACTTGAAAAAATCCTGTAAACTTCCCTCAAAACCGACTTCCTCTTTAATTTCTTCCATCTCTTTGTGAATCCTTGCCACTTCCCGCAGACCAATCTCATGGATCTCTTCGGCAGTAAGATCTGTTGTTGTCATCCTTTTCAAAGCTGTGTTATAAAACTCTTTCCCCTTTGGAAATTTCCACACCCCGTGTTCCTGTGTGGATCTTTGATATTGATCTTCCAGTGAAGCTATAAGGTCTTCATAAGCAGGTTTAACCGAATTAACCAGAGCCTCCTGTGCTTCTCCAATGAGAGAGGATTTTTGTTGAGCAGAAATATCGAGTTTTTCCACTTTTTCAGTGAAATCGGCCAGCAAAGCACTCCGATCTGCAGATTTCTCAAATGGTTTACCTGAAATTAAATTTTTGGACGCTTCGATAGTATGTGCAAAGACAAAACTTGGTGGCATGATCTGGTTCATTTCCCTTAGTTCAAGACCTTTTTTCACATCTTCCATTACCTTCGGAAACTTTTTTAACCTGGAGATATACGCTTCTGCATCACTAACCGAATCGATC
Organism: uncultured Flavobacteriaceae bacterium; assembly: GCA_964627595.1. Classification (GTDB taxonomy): domain Bacteria; phylum Bacteroidota; class Bacteroidia; order Flavobacteriales; family Flavobacteriaceae; genus Salinimicrobium. Next base: position 17,061 of record CAZVKA010000004.1, read on the forward strand.
TTGTGCATGTTGATCAAAAAGGCCGGTAAATTTGCATGCACTCCAAACATCTGGTTCACCGGGTAATTATAAAATCGAAACTCATAATCTTCTATTTCATTCTCCAGTTGTTGTCTATATAACCTGTAACTTAACGCAGCATCCTGGGTAAGGGCATCTTCGTTAATGGAGTCTTTTAGAAACTTAAGTCTCTTTTTAGCTTTTTCAAGATCTTCTGCATATTTCAAATGAGAAAAATTATCCCAGGACCCATAATCTTTTCTTATTCCTAACCTGGTTTGCAGCATAGGTGACTCATCGAGATCCTTTTGAAATTCCCTTTCAAAGAAATCATCAAGCCGTTCAGATTCCTCCTGGGTTTGCTCAGCAGTTATCTGTTCCTTCTCTTGATTACAACCAGTAATTATAAAAAAGAGAATTAATAGCAATAAATTGATTTGTTTATAATGTCTCATGATAATTCAGGGTTAAGTTAAAGCCATATCGGCTTCCAAAATAATAAAAAACGCGCTCATTATAGAACGCGTTTTTCAAATCAACTTCCATTCCGAAGAAGCTATTCTAAAATGGTAAAGATTATTTCGGAATCATGAAATACTTTATGGGTCTGTTTTTGAAAATCTTCTTCCTTAGCTTCAAAAATATTATCCACATAGGTTTGAGGGTTAAGATCGATCAAAGGGAACCAGGTGCTTTGAACCTGTATTTGCAGCTTATGTCCTTTTTTAAAAGTATGATGCACATCCTGCAACTGAAAATTCACCGCAGTTTTTTTGTTGGGTTCAAAAGGTTCGGGCTTTTCGAAACTGTTCCTAAACCTGCCACGAATAACTTCGCTTCTTACCATCATGTGGTAATTACTCATTTTAAGATGGTCTTGTGTTTCGGGGTAATCTTGAGCATCTGGAGGATAAACATCGATGACTTTAACTACCCAGTCTGCTGCCGTACCCGTGGTGGCAACGTTCAGCTTTGCCAGCACTTCCCCGGATAATGTGAGATCTTCTTCAAGCACTTCGGTCTCATACACCATGACATCAGGCCTTCGGGCAGCGAACCGTTGATCATCGGTCATATATTTTCTCGGGGTAAACACCATCTTGATATCTTCTGAATAAGGCACCGGTTTTTTTGGATCACTGATGAATTCCTCTACCCCTTCCGAAGCACTCATGACTAACGCCTGATTATCTCCCAGGAACATGGATTTCTTTTTGGATTCTTTTGGAGGCCAGGCAGCATATTCCTTCCATTCTCTTAACCCGGTGTCATACATATAAGCTTCAGGAAGTGCCAAGGTGTTTTTCCCATTTCCTTTTAAAAAATGATTAAAAAAAGTAGTTTCTACCTCCTTTTGGTAATTCCGTGAAATATTGTCTCCAAAATAAATATTCCCGATTGCCTGCCGTTCCTTTGTTCGGGCCCAGTCGCCGTGACTCCAGGGACCCATTACCAGCATATTGAAGTTGTCACTCGTTTTCTCTATGGTTTTATAGATGTTGAAGGGACCATATAGATCCTCTGCATCAAACAATCCACCAACAATCATTACGGCCGGTTTGATATCTTTAAGGTGCTGCACGATTCCACGCTTTTGCCAAAATTCATCGTAATTTGGGTGCTCTTTTAACTGTTGCCAAAAAACATTGTCTTCCTTATAGTATTCATCCAGGTTGCTCAGTGGTCCCGCATCCAAAAAGAATTGGTATTGATCCTTTGTTTTCAACTCAGGAAAAGAATACCAGGCAGTATCAGATGGAGTATCTTTTTCATATCCAAAAACAGCTGTAGCCCTCCAGTAGCTCAATAAATAAGCACCGTTGTGATGAAAATCATCAAAGAAAAAATCTCCAATGGAGGCCTGGGGAGACACGGCTTTTACAGCGGGATGAGCATCCAACAGAGAATATGTGGAATAAAATCCGGGGTAGGAAATCCCCCAAACTCCAACTTTTCCATTATTATTTTCCACATTATTCACCAGCCATTCTACGGTATCGTAAGTGTCACTGGCCTCATCAATCTCTATTCCCGATTTCTGAGGAATGTAAGGCCGCATATTGTCATATACTCCTTCACTCATCCAGCGTCCCCGCACATCCTGGTAAACAAAGATGTTCCCTTCTTTCATTAGGTATTCATTAGGCCCGATCTTTGACCGAAATTGATCCTCCCCATAAGGCCTGGAACTGTAAGGTGTCCTGGAAATCAAGATAGGATATTCTTTGGAGGTGTCTTTAGGGGAATAAACTGTAGTGTGCAGCTTTATGCCGTCACGCATGGTGATCTCCACTTCCCGTTTGTTGTAATGTTCTTTGACATCATACTCCTTCCGTTCTTGGGCAAATACAGGAGCAGCAATGAATAAAATGAGTAGCAGTAGCAATGGTTTCTGAATAAAATTCATTCTTTAGGTTTTTTAAAAGTGCCTAAAGATAAAAATTCAGAATAAAAGCTATTGCTGCTTATTGAACTGTTTTACCCCTTCTGCCAGCCATTCGAGATATTCTTCGGAATTTGGGGTGTACCCCACCGGCTTATTGAGCAGGTTCATTTCGGAATCCATCAGTACATAGAACGGTTGGGAATTATTCCTGAAGTTGAGGGTCTGAAAAGTGGACCATTTATCTCCCACCGTTTTTATTTCTTTTACTGTCCCATTAGGTCTTACGTACTTGAACTGCTGGTCATTCGGCAGTTCTTTGCGATCATCTACATACAGAGAAATCAAAATGAATTCATCCCGCATTACATCAAACACGCCAGGTTCGCTCCACACCTGCTCTTCCATTTTCCGACAATTCACACAGGCCCAGCCAGTAAAATCAAGAAGAATTGGCTTGTCTTCGGCTTTTGCCGCGGCAACCCCTTCTTCAAAATCCTTATAAGCCTTAAGACCTAAGGGACCTTCAGTTTCCTTCTCATAAATACTGTAGAACAATGGTGGCGGGAATCCGCTCAACAATTTCAGATTTGCATACGGGGTATTCGAAAGACCGGGAATTAGGTAGGCCACGAAAGCCAGGGTAATGAAACCTAACAAGAGACGTCCTTTGCTCAATTTTGTCTTAGGTCCGTCATGCGGAAAGCGCAGAATTCTGAATAAATACAGCAGCAAACCAATTCCAATAATTACCCAAATACCCAGGAAAATTTCTCTTTTCAGGATTCCCCAGTGCTGCACAAGATCTGCATTGGAAAGAAATTTGAATGCCAATGCGAGTTCGATAAACCCTAACACCACTTTCACTGAATTCAACCAGCCCCCACTCTTTGGCAGCGAATTAAGCCAGTTTGGGAACAAGGCGAAAAGAGCAAAAGGAAGGGCCAGCGCCAGACCGAAACCGCCCATTCCAAATGACAGTTGCATCGCACCTCCATCAGTAGTCAGGGAACTACCTAAAAGAGACCCTAAAATAGGCCCGGTACATGAAAAAGACACAATTGCAAGTGTCAGGGCCATAAAAAATACACCCAATACTCCTCCAAAACTGGAAGCTTTGTCATCCATCTTGTTGCTCCAGGAGCTGGGTAGAGTGATCTCGTAATACCCAAAGAAGGAAAAGGCAAAAAAGATGAAAATGACAAAAAAGATGATGTTGAGAGTGACATTGGTGGATATATTATTCAGGATCTCCGGATTTACTGAATCTAAAAGATGAAAAGGAAGACTTAACAACAGGTAGATGAGGAATATGAAAACACCGTACATGACAGCATTCACCAGGCCTCTTTTCTTTGTCCTTGCTCCTTTGGTAAAAAAGGAAACCGTCAAAGGGATCATTGGGAACACACAGGGTGTTAACAGGGCGATCAACCCACCAATAAATCCAAGAAAGAATAAAGAAATATATCCTGTCTCCTGGTCTTCCTCGAGCTGACTCCCGGCAGTTCCTTTTATGTCGATATTCAGGGCTGCTGTTTTAGCACGATCATGATCTGAAATTTCAAGATTAGTAGCAGTCTCCACAGCCTTTCCCTCAGCTAATGAGAGTGTAAAAGGAACGTTTTCGGGAGCCAGGCACTGCTCTTCATCGCAAACCATGAAAAACACACTGGCCTCGATGATAGGATTACTCCCTGGATCCACTTTTATTGTTTGCACAAAATCAACCTCATCTTCAAAATATTTGATGTCCATTTCAAAAACCGGATCAAACAAAGCTACTCCGTCAGGTTCCACTGTTTCTCCAACCAGTTCATAATTCCCGGTTTCAGTATTAAAACTGAATTCGGTTGGCAATGGTCCTCCTGCCTCTACCTCTTCCTGAGAGTACAGGTGCCATCCCGGCTCAAGACTGGCGGTAAAAACCAGGTTATATATGGAATCATTCCTTTGCTCTATAGCAGCTTTCCAGGTAACAGGATTTTGAATACCAGATTCCTCCTGGTCAAAAATTTGGGCACCTGCGGTAAAACCAGTGATGAACAAGAATATTAATAAACTGAAATTTCTCATGGTGTATAGGTTAATCTTAAGATGGCAGTGGTCTCTTCGTCCACCCCATATCTTGCATCTGCCCGGTAGCCAATTACCCAGGCGATCTCTTCGCCCGAGCATAACAACCAGCAGTTCTCTTTTTGGGGTAAAGATAACTTCTCATCTTTAAAAAATTTGCTCAGCTTCTTTTTTCCTTTCATCCCGAAAGGGTGAAAAATATCACCTTCCTCCCATTTTCTGATTGTCAAGGGAAATTGTAGTTTTTTTTGGTCAAGGAAGATCACATTTTTTCCGGTTTCTGAGACCTCATCAACTTCTTCAAACTGAAAAGTACCTATAGGTAACATGACCACATCTTCCTCGGCCATGATCTCAAATTCCCTGTCAGGGTCTTCAGGAATGGTGGTAAGCAAAAGGCTTTCCCGATCTTTGATCAGTCTGTGGGTTTTGGAATAAACAATTTTCCCGGGTTGGGCCTTTAAAAGATCATAAACATCATTCCATTCTGTAAAACCAAAAGATTTGAACAGCTCATACAACACTGCTCGTAAATGAGGAATGCTTTTAAGCATTTTTATCTTAAAGCTATACCCAAAGTCTTCTTTCCTGGCAATCCGGGGAAATAGGGCAGAAATATAATCTTCGATCAAGACCGAACTTTGCTGCAGGTGTTTGCGGGTATTGTCAAAACTCTCCAGTAGCTGCGGATTCATTTCCTGTAATTTGGGAATTACTTCCTGCCTGATCCTGTTCCGAAGGTATTTGACTGAGGAATTACTGCTGTCTTCCCGCCATTTTAATTTGGATAGCCGGGCATAATCTTCAATTTCTGATCTTGAAAAAGGCAGCAAGGGTCTTAAAACATGACCGTTCTTCTCGGGAATTCCGGTGAGGCCTTCCAGCCCTGTCCCTCTTACAAGATTTATGAGTACCGTTTCCAGGTTATCATTAGCGTGATGGGCCGTAAAAATATAATCAAAATTAAGAGTTTCTCGAAGCTCTTCGAACCAGTGGTAGCGCAACTCCCGAGCTGCCATTTGAATTGAGATCTTTTTGTTGCGTGCATAGGCTTCAGTTTCAAAACCTTCAATAAAAACCTTTGTTTCCAAAACGTCTGCCAGTTCCATCACAAAAGCCTCATCTCCTTCACTTTCCTCACCGCGAAGGTGAAAATTACAATGCGCCAGGGAGACATCAAGATTCGCCTTTTTACAAAGGTGGGATAAAACCACACTGTCCACTCCCCCGCTAACCGCGATCAGGATCTTAGACTGGGCAACCTTTGGAAACTGCTCCTGAAGGTGATTTTTGAATGGTAGCAACATAGAATCCAAATATACCAAAAATGGCATTTCCCGGCCATGTCTTTAGTCGCATATTCTGGTGGGAGTTCTTCAGACTGAAGTGGCTGCTGCACCTAAAACCTTCAAAAGTGCCCCGGCCTTCACCATACACTCCTGGTATTCCTTTTCAGGGTCTGATTTGCTGGTGATAGCGCCTCCTACAGAGAAAGAGAGGTAATTATTTTTTTTATTATAAAGAATGCTGCGTATCACCACATTAAAATCGAAATCTTCTTTGGGTGAAAAATATCCCACAGCTCCACTATAAACTCCCCGTTTGGTTTCTTCAAGCTCCTCAATGATCTTCATGGCTGATATTTTTGGTGCGCCGGTCATGCTCCCCATGGGAAAAGTACTGCGAATGACCTCTACTGCAGGTATTCTTTGGGATAATTTTGCTTTGACAGTAGAGATCAATTGATGTACCTGTTGAAAACTGTACACTTTACACAGCTCGGTCACTTCCACACTTCCTTTTTCAGCGATCCTGGAGAGATCGTTACGAACAAGATCCACGATCATCACATTCTCTGCCCGCTCCTTTGGATCCTGCTCCAGTTCTTTTGCAAGCCGCAGGTCTTCGGCTTCGTTCTTTCCTCTTGGAGCAGTTCCCTTTATAGGTTGAGAAATGATCTCCTTCCCTTTTTTTTGAAGGTATCTTTCCGGGGAAGCAGATAACAAATAGTGATCATACAACCGCACAAAAGAAGCAAAAGGCGGATTGGAGATCGCATTGAGGTTCCTGTATGTTGCCAGTGGATCGATTTGCGCATCTTCAGCAAAAAATTCCTGGCAAAAATTAGCTTCATAAATATCTCCACGCTGAATATGATCAAGCATCTGCCTCACCTTTTTGAGGTAGGATTGCTTAGGAATTCTGGATTGTATTTGATTTATCTGAACACGGGAAGCAGGTTTAGCGTTATTATTCGCTAATTGCCGAATTTCATCTAAATCATCCTTTAATTCATCATCAACCAGCCTTAAATACAACATCTCCACCTCATTCTCCTTCAACAGAAATAACTTTTTCGGCTGAAAAAAATAGAGTTCTGGAAAATGCAATCCATCATAATTTTGTGAGGAAAGCTTCTCCACGTCATTTTTGAGGTCATAGGAGAGATATCCAAAGATCCAGTCTGCAGTTGACTGCTGGTACTCCTGAAGGGCATCAAAAGCACCTGTTGAATCTGTTTTGATGGCAGTGAAAGCATCTACGGCGAGTACAGCATCATAACCCGAATATTCTTCATTATGAGAATTGCTGTCCAGCCATATAATCTCCTGAAACTGCTGGGCCCAATGGAGCAAAGCAGCCTTGAACGAGAAAATATCATCCACCCGTTGTTTTTTCGAAACCCGCACCTATTCTTTAATTTGCTGTGAAAAGGAGGTCACCACCTCCATTACTCCCAGTTCAAAAACTTCATTACCAACCACTCCTTTTTCTATATCAAAGTTTTCATAGAACTGCGGCAGGCTGAAACTTTCAACGATGGTACCGCCAAAACCGGGAAAGACAGTCTTACAATATTCTAAAGCTGCCGCCCCTCCATATTTGCCCGGGGATGTGCTCATAAGCAGGATCTTTTTACCTTGTAGAAATTTTCTTTCCACCCTTGAAAGCCAATCAATTATATTCTTAAAAAAAGCGGAAACGGTCCTATTGTTCTCGTTCACTGAAATTATCAACGCCGGGTATTCCTGGATCTTATCAAACAATAATTGAACACTGGCAGGAATTCCTTCTTTTTCTTTCACAATACTGAACATGGGAACATCAAGTCCCCTCAGCTTTAAAACTTCTACAGAGTGTTCGCTGATCCTTGAAGCGACATGTTCTATTAATTGATGATTAATGGAGGTAGGGCTGTTTGAACCGGCGAAGGCAAGAACCTTTTTCATTTTCACGATTAATTTGCTCAAAAATACGAAAAGCACATCAAGTTTCAGGATAATAAAGAGGCTACTTAAAAAACCTGAATAAAAGGTTACAGGGATTAATCTTACCTTTGCTGTCTAAAAAATTTGCACGTGACTTTTCAGGATCTCAATTTGACCACCCCACTTTTAAATGCATTGGAAGATTTAGGTCTAAAAACGCCAACTCCTATCCAGGAGCAATCTTCATCGGTTATCCTTTCGGGAAGGGATATGGTAGGAATAGCACAGACCGGAACCGGCAAAACCCTGGCTTATTTGCTGCCGGTTCTAAAGATGCTGAAGTATTCAGAACAAAAGAACCCCAGGGTGCTCATTCTTGTGCCCACCAGGGAATTGGTGGTACAGGTTACTGAAGAGCTTGAGAAGGTGACCAAATATGTAAATGCAAGGATCCTGGGCATTTATGGCGGCACCAATATAAATACTCAAAAACAATTGGTGGCCCAGGGACAGGATATCTTAGTAGCGACCCCGGGAAGGCTCTATGACCTTACCATAAACCGGGACCTTCAGTTAAAATCAATTCAAAAGTTGATCATAGATGAAGTAGATGTGATGCTGGATCTTGGTTTCCGGTTCCAGTTAAACAATCTTCTCGAACTCCTTCCAGAGAACCGACAGAATATCATGTTTTCGGCTACTATGACGAAGGATGTTGAACACCTCATCAAAGAATATTTTAGAAACCCTGTAACTGTTTCAGTAGCAGCCAGTGGTACGCCTCTTGAAAATATTAATCAGGTATTATACGAGGTGCCTAATTTTTATACCAAGGTGAACCTGCTTAAACACCTGCTTCAGGCAAAAGAATCTTATTACAGGGTATTGATCTTTGCGGAGAATAAGAGGATCGCCGACAGACTTTTTGATCACCTGGACAAATTGTTCCCTGCTGAATGTGCGATCATTCATTCCAATAAAACCCAAAATTACAGGCTTAGAAGTATCTCAAAATTTGCTGAAGGTGACTGCAGGATATTGATCGCGACAGATGTTATGGCACGTGGTCTAGATATTGAGATGGTTAGTCATGTGATAAATTTTGACACCCCTGAATATCCTGAGAATTACATGCACCGCATTGGACGTACCGGTAGGGCCGAAAAACAAGGACAGGCTATTTTATTCTCAAAACCCGGTGAAAAGGAGGATCTTGAAAAGATAGAATCCTTAATGAACAAGAAAATTACAGAAAATATTCTTCCCGACGCTGTAGAAATCTCGCAAGAATTAATTCCTGAAGAGGAACCTAAAGCAAAGGAGATTTATAATCCTATGAAATTTGCCGACGAAGATGCACCAGGGCCTGCTTTTCATGAAAAAAGTGAAAAGAATAAAAAGGTGAATCTAGGGGGATCTTATAAACGGGAGATCAAGAAAAAATACAAAAAACCCAAAACCCGGGGCGATAAAAACTTTAACCGCCGGAAAAAGAAATAGTCCCAACCTTAATTTTATCGCTAACACACTTTATAACAGCAATTTAAACACTGGCATTTCCTTCTTTTTTAAAATTATGTTATACTAAATAAGTGTTAATGTTAATTTCTCAAAATTCTACCCACATTCTTTTCATTTTTGGTTGCTATTCGCATTTTTCAATTCATTTTTGTCAGTAAAAATTCATATTAAGTAGGAAAAAACTTGATTTTGAGGGACAATAAATGCTGAATTATTAAAAATTTTATCCTAAACAAAACCAGTAAATACAGGGGTTTTTATCCTGGGCATAAATAATTTTATAAAAAACTGATAATCTGAGTGTTGTAGATTCAAATATTTATATTAATTTTAACTTAAATAGCCCCTCCCAAATTTAGGTGATTGAACCTCTGCTACTTACAAGCAGATTTTAATTTAAACGTTGCACCTGCATGAAAAAAGGCAACTACATCTTAGATGAACAATTATTGGGAGTCCCACATTCCCTATTTTCCGGTTCGAATGGCTATGACAGTCAGGAGTTTCTCTTATTCATAAATTCCACAGAAGATCTGGATCTTAAAGCATACAACTTCAAAGGTATCCGATATTTTGAGCGTTGTTTGGAGAATTGCAGCGAAGGCCACGACTTTTTTGAACAGGTTGTTCACCCTGAAGATTATCCTTTTTTTATTCACTTTATGAGATCTTGTGAAGAGCTGGATTTGGGAGAAGAAAAGGAAACTACTGTACGCTTAAGATCTCCCTTTGGATATTGGAAGAAATTTCAATTTAAAACCCGTATTTACCAGGGTTTCACAGAAGGAGAAGACAAGCACGTTTTAAGTCTCGCGAAAGCTATTGATCCATACAAGCACCCATTTAGAAAAAACACAGGCAATAACTTAGAGACTGAGAAGTCCCTGCAGGATAGTCTCAACAGGTACAGAGTACTTGTTAATTCCCTCGATGATGGATTCAGCATTATTGAGGTGATCTTTGACGTTCATCAAAATCCTATTGATTATCTTTTTGTAGAAATCAACCCGGCATTTGAGAGACATACCCACCTGCAAAATATTTTAGGCAAAACAATAAAAGAACTATCACCTTCTCATGGACATAAATGGTTTGAAATTTATGGAAAGGTTGTATTTACTGGGGAAGCAGAGCGTTTTGAAGAATATGCTCAAGACCTGGAAAGTTGGTTTGATGTCTATACCTTTCCTATAGGTAGCAGAAAAAGCCGGAAAGTCGCTATCCTTTGTTCAGATATTACACATCGAAAGGAAGCCGAAGAAAACCTAAAGAAGGCAAATGAAACTCTTGACTATCAAGTTCGTAAGCGGACTAACGAACTCAAAGAAAAGAATGATTTACTCCAAATGGTATTTGATACAGTCAACCAGGGAATTTTTATACTGGAACCTCAATTTGGAGAAAACAATGATATCGTTGATTTTACTTATGTACGGGTAAATAAAAGGGTTAAAAGGTACTATAGACGTGACGACCTTACGGGACAAAGTTTCCTTAAATTAAATCCTCAGGCTACCAAAACAGGAGCTTTCGAGATTTTTAAGCAAACCATGCTTACCGGGAAATCCAAGGACTTTGAAGTCTGCTTTAAACGAAACGGGAAGAAGAATTGGTTTAAACTGTCTACCAGGAGACAGAGAGGGCTACTTATAAATTCCCTGGAAAATGTAACTCATAAAAAGAACCGCGCCCAAAGCCTCAAGGACACCATGAGGTTTAAAAGACAGCTTATTAACACCTCACCTGATATTATTTTGATCTTTAATCTCTATGAAGAAAAAGTGAGGTTTATGAACAGGGATCTAACGGAAAGGCCTGGTGGCAAAGTCGAGGACATTGTGGGTATGCCTTTATTGGATATTATTCCGCTCATCCATCCTCAGGACAGGCAGAAGGCTTTGGAGTTCCACACAAAATTAATGAAAGCTTCAGACAAGGAAGTTTTTGATTTTGAATTTCGGTTAAAAGGTTTAAATGGAAACTGGGACTTCTATAATGCTCGCGGAAAGGTGTTTATGCGCAACAAAAAGGGGAACCCCTATGAATACATTATTCTTCTTAGAAATGTTCAGGAACAAAAGAAAATACAGCAGGCCCTTCTAAGTGCAGAAAAATTGTCGATCAAAGGAGAAATTGCTCGCACCCTTGCCCATGAACTCCGAAATCCCCTGGCAAGTATTGGTATCTCTGCCGACATCTTGAATAAGAAGGCTGAAGAGACTGAAAAGAAAGACCAGTCCAATTATATCAATATCATTAAGAGGAGTGCTGCAAGGCTGAACAACCTGGTCACCGAATTGTTGACCTCTTCAAACTATTCTCCTGCCGAGTTAAAGAAATGTTGTCTTGCCACTACTATGAATGAGGTCTTAGAACAGGCCCAGGACAGGATCTACCTGGCAGGAATTAAAGTAATAAAGCGGTACAAAGGAAGGTATTACATCATGGCTGACAAAGAGAAATTAAAAATAGCTCTTTTAAACATTGTTGTAAATGCAAGTGAAGCGATGACTCCAAATGAGGGAATTCTTGAAATAAAAATTAGTAAAGTTTCTGGAAGATTTAATCTTACCATTTCAGATAACGGGTGTGGGATGGAAAAAGACCAGATAGAGAATCTTTTTGAATCCTTCTACACCAATAAATCTGGGGGAATGGGAATAGGTCTAAGTTCTGTGAAAAATATCCTGCAGGACCACCAGGCAACCGTAGATGTTGACAGCGAACCCGGCAAAGGAACAACATTTATATTATCCTTTCCCCGTTACACAGGTGAAGCAGGAAATTAACTCATCCTGTTTAATAAATGCTATTATTGCGTATCTTCGGCAATAAATAGCAGGAATATATAGTGACCTGATTTTCCTGTGCTAACCAAAAGCTACGTCAAGTTGTATGGGAATTATAGATTCCATAGGAAATCTGGTAATGAAGAGCCGGATAGAAGATTTAAAAAAATCTGTAGACAATCCGCAGGAGACCCAAAAAAAGGTTCTAACTGGTTTACTGAATTCAGCGAAAGATACCGTTTACGGCAGGGAATTTAAATTTCGAGAAGTCAGTAACTACCGGCAGTTCCGGGAACAGGTACCTTTAGCGAATTACGAAGACTTATCACCTTATATCGACAAGATCCTGCAGGGGCAACAAAATATGTTATGGCCCACGCCCATTAAATGGTTCGCTAAATCTTCAGGCACCACAGGTTCGAAAAGTAAAGTAGTCCCGGTTTCCACAGAAGGGTTGGAACAATGCCATTATCAGGGAGGGCGGGATATGCTTGCTCTCTACATCAATAATTATCCTGATGCTAAATTATTTTCGGGAAAGAACCTGTCAATAGGTGGTAGCCAGGAAAATAATTTTTCAACAGCAAACAACGGGTTTTATACCGCCAACATTTCGGCCATTGTAATGAAGAACCTTCCATTTTGGGCACAATTTGGAAGAACTCCCGGCCTTGAAGTGACCATGATGAACAATTGGGAACAGAAGATCAAGAAGATCGCAGAGATCACGGTAGAACAAAATGTCACCAGCCTCGCCGGTTCTCCCATGTGGATGTTGCTGCTGCTTCAGCATATTATCAGGGAACAAAAAATAGAATATATACAGGATATCTGGCCAAATTTGGAGGTTTTCTTTCACGGGTCTGTTTCTTTTGCACCCTATAGGCCGTTGTTCGAAGCTCTGGATAGGAACAACAGCTTAAGATACCTCGAAATTTTTAATGCTACTGAAGGCTTTTTTGGTCTGCAGGATCAGAAAGAGGACCCCTCCCTCCTGTTGATGCTCAATTATGGTATTTTTTATGAGTTCATTCCCGAAAAGGAATTTCATTTAGAGGAACCTACGATTCTTCCTCTTCACGAGGTGGAAATTGGCAAGAACTATTCTATGGTGATCACTACCAATTCCGGGTTATGGCGATATAAAATAGGTGATACCGTTAAGTTTACCAGTACCAGTCCTTACCGCTTTGTCATTACAGGAAGAACAAAACATTGCATTAATATTTTTGGAGAAGATCTTTTTGTAGAACATGCCGAAAAAGCGCTATCTCTAGCCTGCAGGAAAACAGGAGCAATTCTTCGTGATTTTACTGCCGCTCCATTCTTTTATGAACAGCAAAAAAAAGGATACCATGAGTGGTTGGTTGAATTTGTGCAGTCTCCACACGACCTTAAAGAGTTCACTGCTGTTCTTGATGCCGAACTGGGAGCCCTTAACGATGATTATGCGGCAAAAAGAAAAGAAAATATCGCTATTGAAGCCCCCCTGGTAAGGGAAATGGCATCGGGCACCTTTTACCAGTGGTTAAAACGAAAAAATAAGCTTGGAGGTCAGCACAAGATTCCCCGCCTTTCCAACAGCAGGGAATTCGTTGAAGAATTGCTGGAACTCCAGCGAAACATGCAAGCTCCTATTTAGGATGCTCCTCCAGTAGTTCATCCAGTAAGTGTCTAAAACTGTTGTCATTCCAATTGGCCGCCCCTTTTTTAGCTACCACGATCTCTCCACTTTTGGATATGAGATAGGTAGTAGGCAGGCTATTGGATCGTAATTTTTCAGGCGTTTGGGAAAACGGCTGATAGACGGGTAAAGTATAGTTTTTTTTATTTAGGAATAAGTTTAGTTTTTCCTCCTCTTCAGAAGATACAAAATAAAAGTTCACTTGTTGTCCGTAATCGTCGTATAGCTTTTGAAAAGAAGGCATTTCTGCGATACATGGAGGACACCAGGTGGCCCAAAGATTGATAAGAGCCACATTCCCCCTTGATTCGTTGAAGTCAACCATATTACCATCTAAACCACTAAGATGCCAGTTGTAATCCTCCAAGACTTCCCTTTTATTTTCAGAAATTTCCGAAGGACTAAAAGCAATGAGCCGATTCAATGTTACCTGGATGGGTCTACGGGTTTGCGGCACGATTAGAAGGATAATGAACAGGATAAAAAGTATGTTTGACCAGTTCTTTTTTAGAAACTTCATTTTTAGCATTTAAGGTTACAAAAATAGAACATTCTATTGGGCTACAGAAAATATGGACATTTGATAACGGTAAGCTGCTTCTGTATTTTTCAATTTATTAGTATCTTCAGGCAAATTTTTATACCATGAAAAATAAAGATATAACTTTTAAAAAAGCGGGATTTGGTTTGATTTCTGCACTATTGATCGCTGCTTGCGGACCGGGAAGCAATACAACCGCGCCAGAAGCAGATAATGCTCCTGAAAATCAACAAGTACAAACAATGAATATGGAAAATGATCTTTTGAAGGAATGGACGGGACCTTATGGAGGAGTGCCCGCCTTTGATGAGATGGATCTCAACGAATTAAAACCTGCCATACAAAAAGGGATGGCCCTTCACCTTGAGGAAATAGAAACCATAGCAAACAATCCTGCACCGCCAACTTTTGAAAACACTATCCTGGCGATGCAGAAATCGGGAAAACCTCTGGACCGCGCTTTTACCTATTACAGTATATGGAGCAGCAATATGTCTTCTCCTGAATTCAGGGAGATCCAACAGGAGTTGGCTCCGCAGATCTCCGAATATTCTTCAAAGATCTCCCAGAACAAAAAATTGTTTGACCGTATAAAAGCCGTGTATCAAAAAAGTCAGCAAGAGCCCCTTCCTGCCCAACAGCAAAGGGCGGTACAACTTATCTATGAAGATTTTGCCATGGAGGGTGCAGATCTGAATGAAGAAGATAAAAAACGATATGCCGAGATCAATAAGGAACTTTCGAGGCTGTACACCACCTTTTCCAACAATGTCCTGGCTGAAGAAGAAAATTACGTGGTGTTTCTAACCAAAGATCAGTTAAGCGGCCTACCGGAGTCATTTGTCAAGGCAGCAGCTAAAGCTGCAGCTGACAGAGGAGAGCCAGATAAATATGCGATTTTGAATACCCGGTCCTCTATGGACCCTTTCCTTACCTATTCTGATGAAAGGGAGCTTCGAAAAAAAGTGTGGAGTAATTATTACTCGCGTGGAGACAACAATGATGAGTTTGATAACAAAGAGATCATTGAAGAGATCCTAAGATTGAGGGATGAGCGCGTGGAACTGTTAGGTTATGACAATTATGCTCAGTGGAGGCTCCAAAACCGTATGGCCAAGACTCCAGAACGTGCTATGGAACTTATGGAGGCAGTGTGGCCCGCTGCCCTGGCACGCGTGGAAAAAGAAGTTGCTGATATGCAGCAGCTTGCAAATGCAGAAGGTAAAGACATTACTATAGCTCCCTGGGATTATCGATACTATGCTGAAAAAGTAAGGCAGGAAAAATATGATCTCAATTCAGACGAAGTTAAGCAGTACCTGCAACTTGATAAACTAACCCAGGCGTTATTCTTTACTGCGGAAGAAGTTTTCAATTACAACTTTACTCCCGTTCCTGAAGGAACAGTGCCGGTTTTCCACGAAGACGTAAAAGTATGGGAGGTAACAGATAAAGACAGTGGCAAACACATTGGGCTTTGGTATCTTGACCCTTACGCGCGAAAAGGTAAACGCTCTGGTGCGTGGGCTTCCCAATATAGAAGTCATTCTGAAATAAATGGAAAAGAAGAGACCGTTTTAGGCTCCAATAATTCAAATTTCATCAAGCCTGCACCGGGAGAACCTACCTTGATCTCCTGGGATGACGCTACGACCTTTTTCCATGAATTTGGGCACGCGTTGCACTTTTTCGCGTCGGAAGTTAAATATCCAGTGCTCAACAGCGGAGTGAGAGATTACACCGAGTTCCAGTCACAATTACTGGAAAGATGGCTATCTACAGATGAGGTGATCAACCGATTCCTGGTTCATCATGAGACCGGGGAACCTATCCCCGCAGAGCTGGTTCAAAAGATCAAAAAAGCCTCTACCTTTAATCAGGGCTTTGCGACTACAGAATTCCTCGCATCTGCTCTCATGGATATGAAGTTGCACACCACAGACCCAGATGATATTGATATGGACACTTTTGAAGAAGAGACATTATCAAAATTGAATATGCCAGAGCAAATCGTCATGCGGCACAGAACCCCCCACTTCGGACATGTTTTCTCAGGAGAAGGATACGCTACAGGATATTATGGATACCTGTGGGCAGATGTTTTAACATCTGATGCGGCCGAAGCCTTCAGGGAAGCACCAGGAGGTTTCTACGACGAAGAGGTTTCCGCGAAACTTGTAAAATATCTTTTCGCTCCTCGCAACGCGATGGATCCTGCGGAAGCATACCGCCTGTTTAGAGGAAGAGATGCAAAAATTGACGCCTTGATGAGAGACCGTGGATTCCCGGTTCCTACAGAAGATAGAAAGTAAAAAGCCTGTCAGTTTTTTTTTAAAAGCCGGAACTTGAAGTTTCGGCTTTTTTAATGAATTTGAAATAATAATTTCAGAGGTCCTTAAAGTGATCTTTTAGAACCTTTTCTGCAGCGTGAAAGCCACACATTCCATGTACTCCCCCACCAGGCGGTGTTGAAGAGGAACAGATATACACCCTTGGATCTGGGGTGGAATAAGGAGATAGTTTGGCAATTGGACGGGTAAAAAGCTGAGTGATATCCTGCTTCCCCCCATTAATATCCCCTCCGACAAGGTTAGGATTAAAATGCTGAAGATCATGGGTATTCATTTTCGAACGGGCCAGAATGGTATCTTTAAACCCGGGAGCGGCACGTTCTATCTGGTCTTCAATGATCTGCGAATAATCTGTAGTACTCCCATTTGGTACATGAATATAGGCCCAGGCAGTATGTTTTCCCTGGGGCGCACGAGTACTATCGAACGGGGAGTGCTGAGCGACCAGCACATAAGGTGTATTGGTAGTATTTTTACTATGAATTTCTTTTTCAGAATTCTCTATTTCCTCTTTCGTAAACCCAAGGTGAATGGTGGCCGCCTGGCGACATTTCTCACTTAAAAAAGGTATAGGTTCACTAAGAGCCCAATCCATTTTAAACACGCCTGCGCCATATTTATAATTCCTCATCCTTTTCCTGTACAAGTCAGAAAAATTAAGCCCTTTGATCTGTAAAAGCTGCCTGGGAGTAAGGTCAAACAAATAAGTATATGCGTTTGGTAGATCCCTCACATCAGTAATGTTCTCATTAATTACCAACTGTCCTCCAAGCTCCCGGTAATGATCCAGTAAGGCTTTGATAAAGTTACCGGCACCTCCTTTGGGAAAAGGCCAATTATATTTATGGGCACTGGTTGTGAGCACCAGTCCGAAAGAGGCTGATGCCATATTAGTAAGTGGAAGGGTAGAATGAGCAGCTGACCCATAGAAAAAGACCTTGGAACGGTCATTTTTAAAATAGTGATTTGCAAGCATTTTGGCCGAAGGCATTGCTTTCATCCCAAATTTTAGGAATGGCCAGGGATGTTGAGGGATTCCCAAAGGACCAAGAAGGTCATCGTTCAACTTTTCCCAATCATCAACAAGACCACCAAATAGCTTTAGATAAGAATGCTCATCTTCCCCCAATTGAGCTGCTGTTCGGGTAATATCTTTATAGCAGGCATAAGAAGTGCCATCCTCAAAGGGATGTGCATAGGCGACTTCTGGATAAACCCATTCCAGACCATAATGCGCTAGCGGTAGATTCCGAAAGAATGGAGAAGCCAATCCCAGGGGTAAAATGGCCGAACCTACATCGTGTTTGAATCCCGACAAGGTAAGTTCCTGAGTTCGGGTAGCACCACCCGGAGTGGCAGCCTGCTCAAAAATGGCAGTTTTAAGCCCTTTTTGCTGCAACCTGATCGCAGCGGCGATTCCGTTGCTTCCGCTTCCTATGACTATGGCATCAAACTTTGGCATTTACGGCAAATCTTTTAGGTCGAGGTTATCCAGATACTCTTTAAAGCTTATCTTCCCGTGTTTTTCCCCGATCATATCATGAGTTGTAATAAATTTGAAATATTTTAATTTCGCTGACATATCATCGTCCACCATTTCGGGAAGGAACATTCCCCATTCGGCAATTTTTTCGGGAACTTTAATGATCTTTCCTCCTATTTTCTCCTGAATCATTTCAGCCATTTCAAGTCGGGTATGTATATATGGGCCGCCAACTTCCATGATTTTAGGTCCGTTATGGAGATTCTCCACAACCACTTTGGCGAGGTCCTTTTGATGGATACTATTAGTACGGGCACTTCCATCACCAATTATAGGAATTAGTTTTCGCTTAGCCATGATCGCCAGATCGTGTAAACCGGAGAAAAAGCCTACCGGCCTGATAATGGTATAATCAATCCCCGAAGCTTCCAGCGCTTTTTCAAACATGCGGTGAGCCTTGGGTATCTCAAATTCTGAAGCCTCTTCGGCTCCTTTGATCGATACGTACACAAACCTTTTCACCCCGTTCTTTAACGCATCATCAAGCAGGTTGCTATTGGCGTAAAAGTCGTTTTCCAGAAAAGAATTTCCTCTATCGGTAAATAGACTAACACTTTTTCCCATTGCAGATACCACTGTCGAAACATCTTTCGTGATATCCTTTATTGCCTGATTTCCCTGACTGGCATCTGCCTTACAAATGTCTTTGGTATAAGGAGAGACTTTTTCAGATCCATTTTCAGAAAATACGAGTCCTCTTAAATTAATCCCCTGGCCGTCCAAAAGTTTTAGAACCTCTAATCCCAGGGCGCCAGATGCACCCGCTACTAATACACGTTCTTCCATTTTTCTCAATCTTTTTCTTTAGTTTAAATTAAAGAAAAAAGACCAGAAACGGATTGTTTAAGAGCGATTAACAAAAGTTTATGGAGATTGACCTTCAGCTGAGATTTAGCTCCTGTTCCTTTCTCTCCCGTTCCATTTCACGAATACAAACGAGTTTAAGTTTCTCCTTAGCTTTTGTCAGGGAAATGATTTTACGGTGATGACAGGATACTTTTTTAGGATTTTTGCTGGAAATTAGCCTGGAAAGAGCTTTTCTTTCTGAAACATCCAGGTGATCCAAATGAGGCTTCATTAAGTTATAAATTTTTCTTGCATCCATATTTGAAAATTTGGCTAAATATATAGCAATTGGTTGTCATTCAAGATACTAAAAAAAATTGAACCGGTAATAAGAAAGAGGAGTTCCGAAGGATCCTTCTAGAAAATTAACAAAAAGTTTAAAGGTTAGAAATAGCCAAAAGAAAATTGGGCCCTGTTTTAGTGCCAGTTAAAATGCGGATGGAAAATTTTTTATTTAGTGAATTCCAAAATCACCAGAACAATTGCTGTTAATGCAATCAACACTATCGCGCCTAATACAATAGCCACGATAATTTTCTGTGCTGTGGAAAACTCCATGGTATAGTTGTTCCATAAATTTGTTAATGCACTCATTTTGTTACCAATTTTTGCAGGAGTTTAAACTGATATTTAAAATACAAAAAATATAACTAACTAGCAATCATTAAACAACACAATCTGGTAAAAGGAAAAATAATTAAGATAAAATGCTTTATTTAATTGAAAATCCCTTAATTCCAGACGCTTACTTTTACTAATGAAGGTTCCATAATTATCTTCTATTGATGAACAAGGAATTATTATATTTTTAGGAGATTATCCTGCAGCACTATCTTATTTTTGCCGGGAATGGAGCAGAAAAACAAATTCACAGAAGGTCGCATCTTTAATTCCCTTTTTAGCCTTGCCGTCCCTATCATTTTGGCAAACATTCTACAAACTGCCTACCAGCTTATTGATACTTTCTGGCTGGGACGTCTTGGAGCATATGCAGTAGCAGCAGTAAGCATTAGCTTTCCTTTGCTATTTTTGGTGTTATCATTGGGATCTGGTCTCACGCTTGCAGGTACCGTGTTAGTATCCCAATATAAAGGTGCCAGAGATCAAAATATGGTAGATTTTAATTCTTCGCAGACCGTTTCCTTAGTTTTCTTTATTTCACTTTTATTAACAATAATCAGTTATTTTGCTGCTGAACCGCTAATGAAATTAATAGGTGCCGGTCCCGAAATTCTTGCACCTTCTGTAAGCTATTTTAAGGTCTCCTCCCTGGGCTTCGTATTCTTGTTCATGTTCTTTTCCTTTCAATCCCTCATGCGCGGAATAGGCAATGTGATGTTGCCCGTGTATATCATTCTATTCACTGTATTTTTAAATTTAATCCTTGACCCATTATTTATTTACGGCTATGGGCCTATACCGGGATATGGTGTAGCAGGAGCAGCCGTGGCAAGTATCGTTACCCAAGCTTTATCTGCAGCTATAGGATTATATATCCTTTATAGAGGCAGGAGTGGAATAAAAATCAGTCCTAAGGAAATGTTCCCGCATTTGCTCACCTTAAAAAAGATCGTGAAATTAGGAATTCCCGCGAGTATTGAACAATCCACCCGTGCCCTTGGCATGACCATGATGGTGGTCCTGGTGACGGGCTTTGGCAGCGAAGTGGTCGCAGCTTACGGGATAGGAGCTCGAATACTTAGTTTTATAGTGATCCCGGCACTGGGGCTGGCGATCGCCACTACCTCACTCGTAGGACAGAATGTGGGAGCAATAAAAATAAAAAGAGCGGAAAAAGTAGCCCATATGAGCAGCCAAATCGCATTTTTCGGGTTAACAGGGATGGGACTTATCATGTTCCTCCTGGCTAAACCTCTCACTGCCTTCTTCATACCTAATGATCCTGAAGTTATAGAAGATGCGGCCCTCTTCATTAAGATAATGGCTCCCAGTTTTGGACTTCTAGGAGTACAACAGGTACTCAATGGAGTGTTTAACGGGGCAGGATTTACCAAGGCCTCGATGCTCATCTCCATTCTCAACCTGTGGATAATTCGTTTCCCGCTGGCTTATCTCCTTTCTCACAAAACTCTGGTAGGATATGAAGGAATATGGTGGTCCTTTCCGGTATCCAATGCAGTTGCTGCCGTAGTTGCTTTTATTTATTTTAAGCAGGGATATTGGAAATTAAGGCTTTTCAAAGGACGCCATTAACAATGCAGTGAGTTGATTTGTAATTACTTAACATTATTAATTGTTTGTTGTTAAAAATATTCTTTTTGCAAATAAAAAGATGGAATTTAGATAGCACTTAACTCTAAAACTGAACAGCAATGTCAAGCCAGGATTCAAAAACTACCAAAGACCATAGTACTATAAAGCAATGGGCAGAAGATCGCAAAGGAAGACCTGCGGTAGTGGAGAGTACCTCCAACAGTAATGAAGGCGGTGGCTTACTCAGAATAAATTTCCCGGGATTCTCAGAAGATAACCTGAAGAATATATCATGGGAGGAGTTCTTTGAGATCTTTGACGAAAATAATCTTCAGTTCCTGTACCAGGAGAAAAAAAAGGATGGCCAAGAAAGTCGGTTCTTCAAATTTGTAAGTGAATAAAAAGAAAAGGAGCCTGAAATTAAATTTTCAGGCTCCTTTTCTTTTTATAGTGTTTAATAAAGTCTATCTATCTACATATGGATAGGCCTGTTCTCTGTAGCTGCGAGAGCAGCTTCTTTTACGGCTTCAGCATAGGTTGGGTGCGCATGACTCATACGAGCAATATCTTCGGCAGAGGCACGGAATTCCATTGCAGTTACTGCTTCAGCAATTAGATCGGCTACCCGGGCTCCTATCATATGTACTCCCAGCACCTCATCTGTCTCCGCGTGGGCAAGAATTTTAACCATTCCGTCAATATCCCCACTGGCACGAGAACGACCCAGTGCTCTCATGGGAAATTTTCCTTCTTTATATTTCACCCCTTCTTCCTTTAACTGCTCTTCAGTCTTTCCTACTGCGGCAACTTCAGGCCATGTATAAACAACACCAGGAATAAGATCGTAGTTGATATGTGGTTTTTGACCGGCTATAGTTTCAGCAACAAACACTCCTTCTTCTTCCGCCTTATGAGCCAACATGGCTCCTTTTACCACATCTCCAATGGCGTAGATGTTCTTAACTGAGGTTTGTAAATGTTCATTAACCTCCACTCTTCCGCGGTCATCGATCTTCACTCCGGCAGCATCGGCATTAAGTCCATCTGTATAAGGTCTTCGGCCAACAGAAACAAGACAATAATCTCCTTTAAACTCTACATTTTTATCTTTTTTGTCTTTGGCTTTGATCACCACTTCTTCCCCGTTGCGTTCCACAGAATTGACCTTATGAGACACGTAGAATTTCACTCCCTGTTTCTTAAGGCTTTTGGTGAGTTCTTTGGAAAGAGCGGAATCCATGGTTGGAATGATGCGATCCATATACTCTACAACAGAAACATCGGCTCCAAGTCGCTTATAGACCTGGCCAAGTTCCAGGCCAATCACTCCACCTCCAATAACAATCATATGCTTTGGAATTTCCTTGAGTTTTAAAGCTTCAGTAGAAGTAATAATACGATCCTTATCAAGCTTAATGAAAGGCAAAGTTGAGGGTTTAGACCCCGTAGCAATAATGGTGTTTTTAGCCTCTATGGTTTCAGGCTCTCCTTCTGCTTTCTCAATGATGATGTGAGTGGCATCTTTGAATGAACCGACACCCTGGAAAACATCGATCTTGTTCTTATTCATTAAGAAGTTGATCCCCTCTACGGTTTGATCTACCACTGCCTGTTTACGTTCGATCATTTTCTCCAGGTTCACCTTGACCTCGCCGGGAATTTCGATCCCATGTTCCTCGAAATGCCTTACAGCATCATCATAGTGATGAGAGGAGTCCAACAAAGCTTTACTGGGGATGCATCCTACATTTAAACAGGTGCCTCCAAGGCTGGAATATTTTTCAATTAGTGCGGTTTTCATTCCCAGTTGGGCGCAGCGAATGGCGGCTACGTACCCCCCGGGACCTGAACCTATAACAGCAACATCATATGTGCTCATAAATACGGTTTTTGTGTTGATCTTAATTTGAGAAAAGCAAAAGTACGACTATTAATCACAATGTCCAATCTGAAGAAAATGGCAGTCACTTTTAAACATCTGCTATTGAAAAAGTCGATTTCCTGTAATATAAGCACCTTATTTTAAACCTCTATTCCATACTTAGGGCAGAGGTATTCTTCACAGGACTAATCACGAACGTACTTTGGGTACTACCAATATGGTCCAGTGCGGTAAGTTTATTGAGCATGAAATTTCGATAAGCTTCCATATTCTTTACCATTACTTTTAAAATATAGTCGTATTCCCCACTTACATGAAACACCTCCAGAACCTCAGAAAGTCCCGCCACCTGTGATTCAAATCGGGTGACATTACCTTTTGTATGCTGCACCAGTTTGATCTGGCAAAAAGCGGTAAAGGAACGTTCGATCTTCTCTGGTTTCACCAGGGCTACATATTTTTCGATGACTCCTCCCCGCTCCAGTTTCCTTATCCTTTCATATACTGCCGTGACCGAAAGGTTTAATTTAAGCGACAGTTCCTTGTTGGTTCTCTTGCTGTCTTCCTGCAATAAGGTCAGCAGCCTTTTATCTGTTCGATCTAATTTCATTTGGTAAAATTTTCGGAAAAAACCTCTTTTAAACAAAGTTAATAGAAATGAATTCGGAAAAAATTTATTTTTACAGAATAAATTCCTATTGATTATCTTTTTTATTGATTTTTATTCCCCTAATGGGTTAATTTGGGTAAAATTAAAACTAAACAGTTATGAAATTCAAACCGGCAGATAAAATCCAGGACCTACAGTACTTCGGCGAATTTGGAGGTGTGAACCCAAGTATCTCCGATTCTTCCACGTACACTTTTCTTTCTGCAAAAACCATGTTTGACACTTTTGAAGGCAATGCAGAAGGGTGTTACCTTTATTCCCGTCACTCTTCTCCCTCTAACCTATATCTCGGGGAAGCTTTGGCAGCCATGGAAGGCACAGAAGCGGCCAATGTAGCCGCCAGCGGAATGGGTGCTATCACTCCTGTTCTCCTGCAGCTTTGCCAGGCTGGTGATCACATTGTTTCCAGCAGAACCGTTTACGGCGGTACGTACGCCTTCCTTAAGAACTTCGCACCGCGACTCAACATCAACAGCTCTTTTGTAGATATTACCAACTTGGAGAAAGTAGAATCCGCTATTACTCCCCAAACAAAAGTACTTTACTGTGAGGCAGTAAGTAATCCTCTCTTGGAAGTCGCAGATATTCCTGCCTTATCAAAAATTGCAAAAAAACACAACTTACAGCTGGTAGTAGACAACACCTTTTCTCCCTTAGCTATTTCCCCTAAAGAACTGGGAGCTGATATCGTGATTCACAGCTTAACAAAATTCATCAATGGAAGTAGTGACACGGTAGGCGGTGTAACCTGCGCCAGTCAGGAATTCATAGACTCCCTTAGAAGTGTGAATGATGGAGCAAATATGTTGTTAGGTCCAACTATGGATAGTCTTCGTGCAGCTTCTATTCTCAAGAACCTGCGTACCCTTCATATTAGGATCAAACAACACAGCCATAACGCCCTTTTCCTGGCTGAAAAATTTGAAGCAGACGGACTGCGCACTGTATATCCAGGACTGAAAAGCCACCCGAGTCATGACCTGTATAAAAGCATGATGAATAAAGAGTATGGTTTCGGCGGAATGCTCGTAGTAGATGCAGGTTCCCTGGATAAAGCCAATGCACTTATGGAGTTAATGCAGGAAAAGAATCTTGGATACCTTGCAGTAAGTCTAGGTTTTTACAAAACTCTCTTTAGTGCTCCTGGAACTTCCACCTCCTCTGAAATTCCTGAAGAAGAACAACAGGAAATGGGGCTTACAGATGGCATTATACGCTTCTCTATAGGCCTGGATAATGACATTGAGCGCACCTACCAAATGATGAGGAAGTGCATGAAAGAAATAAACATCCTTTAATAATAGCCTAAAGAAAACTGAGACCCTTCAGGAGGCAATGACTACCATTCCGAATTTCTGTAAGTATTTGATACAGAAGTTTAAATTTAAAAGGTTGTCAAAAATGCCCTTTTGAAGGGTCTCTTTTTTTGTGATTCTGAAAGAAGAAATTTCAGCTTTCCTTATATTTGCGAGGTTTTGCCTTTTAGAAAAGGCAAAAAAAAGCCTGCTATGACCTGGGTCATGACAAAAGGCTTTCCTTTTTCTGAATTTTGCAATCAATTAATACATCTATGATAGAAATAAATAAGTTTATAGATCACACCCTGCTGAAAGCAACGGCAACAGAAGATGATATCATCGCGCTGTGCAAGGAGGCCCGGGATTATGATTTCTTTTCGGTGTGCGTGAACAGTGGCTATGTTCCCCTGGCAAAAAAAAACCTGGAGGGTACGAATGTGAAGGTTTGTACAGTCGTTGGATTTCCTTTGGGAGCCATGTCAACGGAAGCAAAAATTTTTGAAACTCAACAGGCGCTTAAAGATGGAGCTGAGGAAGTGGATATGGTGATCAACATTGGAGAACTAAAATCTAAAAACCTAAAAAAGGTTGAAGAGGAGATCATTGCCATAAAAAAAAATGTAGGTGATAAAATCTTGAAAGTGATTATTGAGACCTGCTACCTTACTCCCCAGGAGATCGTAATTGCCAGCGAACTGGCAGTAAAGGCCAAGGCAGACTTTGTCAAGACATCAACCGGTTTTGGAACAGACGGTGCCAGGATGGAAAATATCGACCTGATGAAAGATGCGGTCAACGGCAAAGCAAAAATAAAAGCTTCAGGTGGCATCAAGAACCTGGACACCGCCCTGTCCTACATTGAGGCGGGAGTAGACAGAATAGGAACTTCTTCGGGAGTATCAATAGTAAAAGAAGCAGAAGAATGAGCATTCATATTGAAGCACAAAAAGGAGAAATAGCAGAAACAGTGTTATTACCGGGAGACCCACTTCGGGCAAAATGGATCGCAGAGACCTTTTTGGAAAATCCCGTATGTTACAACAAAGTGCGCAACATGTTTGGGTATACGGGAACCTACAACGGTAAAAAGGTATCGGTGCAGGGAACGGGAATGGGAGTACCATCAATTTCTATCTACACCCATGAATTGATCAACGAATACAATGTAAAAAACCTCATAAGGGTAGGAAGTGCCGGTTCGTATCAAAAAAGCATACAACTAAGGGATATCGTAATTGCCATGGCGGCATCCTCCACTTCAGGCATCAATCAGGCACGGTTTGAAGGTGCAGATTTTGCCCCAACAGCCAATTTTGATTTATTTCAAAAAGCCATTGAAACAGCAAAAGTTAAAGGGATTGAAGTAAAAGCAGGAAATGTTCTCACCAGTGATGAGTTCTATGCAGATGAATTTGAATCTTACCAAAAATGGTCAAAATTTGGGGTGCTTTGTGTTGAGATGGAAACCTCTGGTCTTTACACCATAGCTGCAAAGCATAAGGTAAATGCTCTTTCCCTGTTAACCATTTCTGACTCCCTGGTAACAGGAGAAAAAACATCTACCAAAGAGAGGGAAAGCACCTTCAGTGAAATGGTAGAAATTGCCCTTGAGTTGGCATAAAAAGTGTTCACATTTTGAAAAAGCGGACAAGTCTTCCCGGTTTTTGTCCGTTTTTTTATTTGTATAAAATCGAATTATCCGTTGTCAATCAGTTCAAAATAGGGGCTTAGCTTTTAACTCTTGGCGAAAAATCGTAACATTACGGCACAAAAAAATACCCCCCGTTAAATGGAAGACGAGAAGTTCATTAAAGACACTGAAGAAATCACTGAAAATAAAGAACTTAACATTTGGGAAGCCTTGATTCCTGTTTTTGCCCTGATAGGGATGCTAGCTTATAACGTTTTTGTCTTTGGGGATGATGCCCTTGGGGGTTCCAATCAATTTATTCTTTTAATGGGTGGTGCCGTGGCTGCTATAGTAGGGGTTTTCAATAAGGTTTCTTTTGACAGGATGATCGAAGATGTTGCTGCCAATATCAAATCAACCACAGGTGCAATCCTCATCCTGTTGATGGTAGGATCTCTTGCTGGTACCTGGCTCCTTAGTGGAATCATCCCTACCATGATATATTACGGGTTGCAGATACTAAACCCTACTATCTTCCTTGCAGCAACAGTGATCATATGTTCGGTGATCTCGGTGGCCACAGGAAGCAGCTGGACCACTTCGGCCACTGTAGGTATTGCCTTAATAGGAATTGCAGATGCTCTTGGAATTTCTGTTGGAATGACAGCTGGTGCAATCCTCTCTGGTGCATACTTCGGGGATAAACTCTCCCCTTTAAGTGACACGACAAATCTTGCTCCCGCCATGGCTGGAACAGATCTTTTTACCCATATAAGGTATATGACATTTACCACGGTTCCTACTATTAGCATAACCCTTATTATTTTTATTATCCTGGGATTTACCATTGAACCTTCAGGAACAGCAGATACAGCCTCCATTTTGAATTCCATTGACCGGGCTTTCAATGTCAACCCCTGGTTATTCCTTGTTCCCGTTCTGGTTATCGTTTTAATTGTTCGCAAAACACCACCCCTCATCGCCTTGTTATTAGGAACCTTACTGGGAGCTGTCGCTGCGCTATTTTTTCAGCCAGATGTGGTCGCGTCTGTTGCCGGTGCAGAAAAACTGACTTTTGAGGCAGCTTACCGGGGTGTCATGAATGCTATTACTGTGGACACATCAATTACTACGGAAAATGAACAGCTCAATGACCTGTTTTCTTCAGGAGGAATGGCAGGAATGTTGGGTACCATCTGGTTGATCATTTGTGCAATGGTCTTTGGAGGGATCATGGATGCCATAGGAGCCCTGGCTACCATTAGCCGCGCCCTGCTCAACCTTTTTCACACTACCTTCGGATTATTTACGAGTACGGTAGTAAGTTGCCTGGCTCTTAACGCAACAGCTTCAGACCAGTACCTGGCCATTGTAGTACCGGGAAAAATGTTTGCTAAAGCATATAAAGATAAAGGTTTGGCACCCGAAAACCTGAGCCGGTCCCTTGAAGATTCAGGAACGGTAACTTCGGTGCTCATTCCGTGGAATACCTGTGGAGCCTATCACAGTGGAGTGTTGGGAGTACCTGTTGCTTCATATTTCGTGTATGCCATTTTTAATTACCTCAGTCCTTTCATGACCCTACTTTTCGCGGCATTTAATATCAAGATCAGGCAACTGAATGAAACACGAACAGCTACAGCTTAACAGAATAAAAATTTCTTATTGAATTTATTTTACGCGATTGTCAAAATCTATAGTAGGATAAAAAATTAAAATCTGCTCCACCTATTCAGAGGTGTTGAGTTTTTATCTTTGCACATGAAATTAATTAATAATCAAAACAGATAATTATATGGCTTTAGTAGGAAAGAAATTCCCAAATTTAGAGGTAAACGCAATGAACGACATGGGCGATACCTTTAAGATCAATGTATTTGAAGAGGCAAAGAAAAACGGAAAGAAAGTTTTACTTTTCTGGTACCCAAAAGATTTCACTTTTGTATGCCCCACAGAACTTCACGCCTTCCAGGAAGCTCTTGGGGAGTTTGAGAAGAGAAATGTAATGGTAATTGGTGCTTCTTGTGATACTCCAGAGGTTCACTTCGCATGGTTGAACACTCCAAAAGATGATGGTGGAATTGAAGGTGTAACATATCCTATTCTTGCTGATTCCAACAGGAATCTTGCTAACCAGTTAGGGATCCTGGATATCACTAATGAAAACTACAATGAAGAAACAGGAGTTTACACTGTAGAAGGTGATAACGTAACATATCGTGCTACTTATCTTATTGATGAAGAAGGAGTAGTATTCCATGAAGGAATTAACCACATGCCCCTTGGAAGAAACGTAAAAGAATTTATAAGATTAATTGATGCTTATTCTCACGTGCAGGAAAAAGGAGAAGTTTGTCCTGCAAACTGGGAAGAAGGCAAGGAAGCCATGAATGCCAATCGTGCAGGTGTTGCTTCTTACCTTAGCTCAAATTAAAAAAGTCCAACGATGAGAGAATTGACAAATGATAATTTAGCAGAAGTAGTTTCTGAAAAAGATACCGTGGTAGTTCAATATATGGCTTCCTGGTGCGGAAACTGCAGGGTGATGAAACCCAAGTTCAAGAAACTGGCTGCTGAAAATGAAAATGCGACATTTCTCCTGGTTGATGCAGAAAAAAACCCTGAATCAAGAAAACTTGCAAAAGTGGACAATTTGCCCACTTTTGCAACCTTTAAAAACGGGAATCTGGTAAACCAGGTGCAGACCAATAAATTTGACCTTTTAAAAGACCTAGTAAATGAAGTTACCAGTAATTAGACACCTGCAAAAGAACAATGAGCCGCAAAAGCTTGAGAGTACCCTGGAGGTTCTGGAAAGTTTCTGTGACCACCGTTCAGTCTCTGAAGAAGAGATGGATATTGTAGGGGAACTCATTAGTAATATTTGCGGGGCTCTAGAAGTTCAAAAAATGATAAATGAAGGAATGCCCGAACGTGATGCGGCAAATACTTTCATGAAAAAAGTGTTGAGTTCCATAGACAAATAGAACTCTTCAAAAAAACCCTTTCAAAGGCTGCTTTTAAAAGAAAAAGCAGCCTTTGTTGTTTTATGATAATTTTAGTAAAAGCCAATCTGTAATATTATAAATTTAATTATTCAACCACCAATTACAGAGAGTATGTCACAAATTACGTTCAATGGAAAACCTGTAACCACTTATGGACGGCTTCCTGAAAAAGGAGAAAAAGCACCACATTTTGAACTTTTAAATTCTGATCTTTCGATTGCCACTCTTCAGGATTTTAAAGGTAAACGCGTTATCATGAATATTTTTCCCAGTATTGACACTAATGTTTGCGCGACCTCTGTAAGAAACTTCGCTGAAAGAGCAGCAGAAATGGACAACGTTCTCGTATTGAACATTTCCCGGGACCTACCTTTTGCGCAGCAACGATTTATTGACGATGAAAAAATTGGAAATGTGACCAATTTATCAGATTTTCGCGAACGTAATTTCGGAAAAGATTACGGGCTTGAAATGATTGACGGCCCCTGGGAAGGACTGTTATCAAGGGTGGTTATCGTACTGGATGATACTGGAAAGATCGTTCATACCCAGCAGGTCAAGGAAATTAATGATGAACCCGATTATCTTGATGCTCTAAAAACCCTTTTATAAATGTATGATTTTATCACCGGCCGTATTCGTGGAGGTGGTTATGCGATTAAAGGTGCATGGCTCTTATTAAAACACGAGCACAGTATCCAGGTACAGTTTGTTCTGGCTATACTCGTCACCATCGCAGGATTTTATTTTGACATCACCGCAACAGAATGGATGTTCCAGATATTCGCTATTGGACTGGTAATGTGCTGTGAGGGTTTAAATACTGCAGCCGAAAAAATAGCCGATTTTATACATCCAGATTACCACACCAAAATAGGACAGATCAAAGATGTTGCCGCAGGCGCTGTCTTCATTGCTTCCCTTGCAGCGGTCATTATTGGATTGATCATCTACATTCCCTATATCTTCTATACCGTCTAGGCAATATATCTACCAATGAGTCCTGGTTAATCTCCAGGAGTTCTGTGTAGCGTGAATAACTTTATGATTAGATTTTAGCTTTTCTTTATATTAGATGGTCCTAATTTGTATTTTTGCCTCAAACCCGATCGTATAATATGGCTAAAAAGAAAGCTACGAAAAAACTTAAACAGCCCCGGTTTACTACACCCTCCCTTACTCTCTCTCCAAAGAATAAGATCATTTTGGGCAGTTTCCTGGTTCTGTTTGGCCTGGGTTTACTCATTGCTTTCATTTCATTTTTATTCAACTGGCAGGCAGATCAAAGTGTGCTCTCCAGCCTGGGTAACAGGGAAGTTAAAACGCAAAACCTGCTTAGCAAATTTGGAGCAGGCATCAGTAATTTTTTTATTTACGAGGGCTTCGGCATTGCTTCTTTTGCACTGGCCATACTCACCATAACTTCGGGCATCTATTTCTTTTTCAATCTGAATAAAAAGGCACTAAGAAATTTTTGGTTTTGGGGCGTATTAGTGATGATCTGGCTTTCGGTATTCTTCGGATTTTTTGCCGGTTCAAACGCACTACTTGGAGGAACTATTGGTTATGAAATGAATGATTATCTTCAGGATTACCTTGGATTTACGGGAACTGTTCTTCTCCTCACTTTTCTCATGGTCGTCTACCTGGTGGCCCGGCTAAAGGTTACTCCTGAAAAGGTTTTGGTGTTTTTCAGAAAGACCAAAAAAGATATTTCCAACGACTTTAAAACTGCAGATCAAGCTACTGAAAGCTCTATTGCTACTCCTGCTAAACAAACTTCAGAAGAAACCCATGTGATGGGCAGCAGTGCTTCCGAAGAAAAAGAAGAAGAACAAGAAATTAATTTCCGGGAGGAAAAACCTGCACCTCAACCGGAACCTGAAAAAGTGGTGATTCGATCTGAGGAAAATCCTGATGACCTGGAGATGGAAGTGGAAACGGTTACAGAGGAGGAAGAGGTGGAGGATAACCTAAGTACAAAACTGGTAGAAGATTACGGTGAATTCGACCCCACCCTGGAGCTGAAGAATTTCCAGTTTCCTACCCTGGAACTACTTAAGGATTATAATGCCAATGGCGGCGGGATCACCATTGACCAGGAAGAGCTGGAAGAAAACAAAAACCGGATTGTTGACACCCTGAAAAACTACAAGATCGATATCGCCCAGATAAAGGCAACCGTTGGGCCAACCGTGACCCTTTATGAGATCATCCCTGAAGCGGGAATAAGGATCTCCAAGATCAAAAGCCTGGAAGATGATATTGCACTTTCCCTGGCAGCACTCGGGATTCGAATCATCGCCCCTATTCCCGGAAAGGGAACGATTGGTATAGAGGTACCAAATAAAAACTCTACGATGGTCTCCATGCGCAGTGTGATCGCATCTCCTAAGTTTCAGAAAGCCGAAATGGAGTTACCAATGGCTCTTGGGAAAACCATTTCAAATGAAACTTTTGTAGTTGACCTTGCCAAAATGCCCCACCTTTTAATGGCGGGAGCTACGGGCCAGGGAAAATCTGTAGGACTGAATGCCATCCTCACCTCCTTACTTTACAGTAAGCACCCGGCAGAAGTCAAGTTTATTCTGGTAGATCCTAAAAAGGTAGAACTTACACTTTTTAATAAGATCGAGCGTCATTACCTGGCTAAACTTCCAGATACTGAAGATGCCATTATTACTGATAATACCAAGGTAATAAACACACTGAATTCCCTCTGTATTGAGATGGATGAGCGCTATGAACTGCTCAAGGATGCCATGGTGCGCAACATCAAGGAATATAATGTGAAGTTCAAGGCTCGTAAGCTCAATCCCGAGAACGGCCATAGATTCCTGCCGTACATTGTACTGGTAGTTGATGAATTTGCAGATCTTATCATGACAGCCGGTAAAGAGGTGGAAGCACCTATTGCACGCCTGGCACAGCTGGCAAGGGCAATAGGCATTCACCTGATCATTGCAACTCAACGCCCATCGGTAAATGTAATTACCGGTATCATTAAAGCCAACTTCCCTGCCCGTATTGCCTTTAGGGTAACATCCAAGATCGATTCCCGCACTATTCTTGACAGCCAGGGTGCCGATCAATTGATTGGAAAAGGAGATATGTTGTTTACTCAGGGAAATACTTTACTCAGGTTACAATGTGCCTTTGTAGACACTCCCGAAGTTGAAAAGATCACCGAATTTATTGGCTCCCAAAAGGCTTATCCAGATGCTTACCAACTTCCTGAATACAGTGGGGAGGAAAGTGGCACAGGTCTTGATATTGATGTAGGCGATCGGGATAAACTCTTTCGCGAAGCCGCCGAAGTGATAGTATTGGCTCAGCAAGGTTCGGCTTCTTTACTTCAAAGAAAATTAAAATTAGGCTATAATCGTGCAGGAAGGATCATCGATCAACTGGAAGCCGCAGGAGTGGTAGGACCATTTGAAGGCAGTAAGGCAAGACAGGTTCTGGTACAGGATTTGGAAGGACTTAACCAGTTACTGGATGAGTAAAAAACTACAAAAAAATAAAATGAAAAAATTAGGATTATTTATTCTCGCGATATTCACTTTCGCAATGACAATGGCGCAGGCTCCCAATAGCGCAGATTCACTGCTGGATGAAGTCTCTTCAAAGGTAGAAAGTTATGACAACATTCTCATTGACTTCAAATACTCTTTAGAAAATACCGCAGAAAATGTTAAGCATGAGACCCGTGGGGATGTAAGTTTGCAAGGAGAAAAATACCTTTTAAACATCATGGGAACCACCAGGATCTTTGACGGAAAGAAACTTTATACCATTATTCCCGAGGACGAGGAGATCAACATTTCCAGCCATGATCCTGAGGACGAACAAAACATCACCCCTTCCAAAATGCTGACTTTTTACAATGACGGGTACAAATCTGAAATGGGGAAGACAGAAGACATCAAAGGAAGAAAGATTCAGTATGTAAAACTTACTCCCATTGATTCCAATGCCGAGATAAAAAGCATCCTATTAGGGATTGACAAGCAAACCAAACATATTTATAACCTGATCCAGACCCAGGATAATGGCACCAGGATCACGATTACCGTGAAAAACTTTAAAACCAATCAGCCTATTTCAGAATCCCTGTTCCAGTTCAGGGAAGACAGGTATAAAGATTACTACATAAACAGGCTAGACTAAAATTGAAGATCCTTGACAGGTACATACTTACCAGTTACCTAAAAACTTTTTTTTCGGTTTTTGTAATACTCATGTTCATATTTGTATTGCAAACCATCTGGCTGTACATTGGGGAACTGGCAGGCAAAGACCTGGACTTTGTGATCATTCTTAAATTCCTGCTTTATTTTAGCCCTAAGCTCGTGCCGCTGGTACTCCCGCTTACCATCTTGCTAACATCTATCATGACCTTCGGTAATTTTGCCGAAAACTATGAATTTGCAGCCATGAAATCTGCAGGGATCTCCCTGCAACGGGCCATGAGATCCCTTACCTTGTTCATTCTCCTGGTAAGCTTCACCGCTTTTTTATTTGCTAATAATGTTATTCCCGCTGCCGAATATAAGTCCATCAATTTGCGAAAGAATATTGCCCAGCTAAAACCGGCAATGGTTATTTCTGAAGGGGTTTTTAATGACTTGGGAGAATTTAATATTAAGGTAGACAAGAAATCGGGAAGTAATGATCAATACCTGGACAATGTGATCATTCATCAGAAATCTCCCAGACGTTCTGGAAATTTTACCGTGATAAAAGCTACTACAGGAGAGCTGGTGGGAAGTACAGGTTCAAATATTCTTAGTCTCATTTTGCGAGACGGAAATTATTATGATGAGATCCAATCTAATTCTCCGGCAGGAAGGCTTAAAAAACCCTTCGCGAAAAGCTATTTTGAGGAGTATAGAATCAATATGGACCTTTCTGGGTTCAATGAGGTAGACCTTAATGAAGAAAGGTATAGTAATTCCCACAATATGCTCAAAATCTCTGAGCTTACTCAAACCATAGACTCTTTTTCTACCTCTTACAATGAAGGGGTGCAGGCTCTTTCCCGAAACCTTTATGCACGTTCGGGAGTAGTCTCTCTTAATAAGGACCTGAAACCAAAAGATACCTTAACCGATCTTAGCCAGGGAATTCTTCCATTATACGAACCTTATCGTGCTTCCCAAATTATTAATCTGGCATTGGGAAATGTGAATGGAGCGGCCGCCACAGTTGAATCTAAAAAAGCCGAATTCACCATGGCAAAAAAGCGGCTTAACAAATTTGAGATCGCCTTACATGAAAAATATGTGCTGGCATTTGCGTGTATAGTCCTATTCTTTGTAGGTGCTCCCCTTGGGGCAATTATTAGAAAAGGTGGAATGGGTTTACCCATGGTAATTGCAATCGTTCTTTTCCTTACCTATCATTTTATTGGAATATTTGCAAAGAACAGCGCAGAAGAAGGTACTATCAGTCCGTTTTTAGCCACCTGGCTATCTACTTTGATCATGCTGCCTCTTGGGATCATTCTTACCTATAGGGCCACAACCGATCAAGGATTATTTGGGTTCAGCATCTTGTTTGAACCTCTTAAAAAGTTACTGAAAAAAGCTCAGATCATGGGCCGAAACGAAAAGGATTAAATATCTTTGCCCCCAATTAGAAAATACAGGCATGGCCAACGAAACTTCCTTCAAATTACATAGTATAAAAGAAGCAATAGATGACATTAGGGCCGGTAAGGTCATAATTGTTGTAGATGATGAAGACCGGGAAAACGAAGGAGATTTTCTTGCTGCCGCCGAAAAGGTCACACCAGAGATGATCAACTTCATGGCCACACATGGCCGTGGTCTCATTTGTGCTCCCCTTACTGAAAAAAAATGTAAAGAGCTCAACCTGGAGATGATGGTAGGAAACAACACAGATCCTCTAGAGACCGCTTTTACTATCTCTGTTGATCTAAAGGGACAGGGAGTTACTACAGGAATTTCTGCTGCAGACAGGGCAAAAACAATAAGATCTCTTATAGACCCTGCAACTCGTCCGCAGGATCTTGCCCGGCCGGGACATATATTTCCCTTAAAGGCCAAAGAAGGAGGTGTTCTAAGAAGGACGGGGCATACAGAGGCCGCCATTGATTTTGCCAGGCTTGCAGGTTTCGAACCTGCAGGGGTTATCGTGGAGATTATGAACGAGGATGGAACAATGGCACGTCTCCCTCAATTAGTAGAGGTCGCGAGAAAATTCGATTTAAAATTAGTTTCTATTGAAGACCTGGTCGCTTACCGAATGCAGCATGATTCTCTTATTGATAAAAAAGAAGATTTCGATATTGAGACTAAATTCGGAACCTTCAGATTGAGAGCTTATCAGCAAACCACCAACAAACAGGTTCACCTGGCTTTGACAAAAGGAGCATGGAAATCTGATGAGCCTATTTTGGTACGGGTGAATTCCACCCTAGTCAATAATGATATCCTTGGAACCCTTACCAATGATGCCGATAAAAAACTGGATTTCATGTTCAAAGCGATCAATGAAGAAGGAAAAGGCGCCATAGTATTTATCAACCAGGAAAGTCAATCCTTGAATCTCCTGAACAGGCTAAAAGAACTTAAGGAAATCCAGAAAACCGGAGAAATGAAGGCTCCCCCTATAATCATGGACACCAAGGATTTTGGAATAGGGGCGCAAATTCTTCATGACCTGGAAATCCATAAATTGAGGCTTCTTTCCAATACCAAACAGAAGAAAAGGGTTGGTATGATTGGTTACGGTTTAGAAATTACAGAATACGTTAACTACTAATATTCGATAATCGTTTCTTCCAAAGGCCTACGCACTTTTTTAAGTTCGGCGAAGAAGTCATCCTTAGAGCGATAACCTACTGGTAAAGCGAGAACAGATTGTAAATTGTGTTTTTCCAATTCCAGTATTTCATCGTATTTTTCAGCTTCAAATCCTTCCATAGGACAGGAATCAATTTCCTCAACTGCGCAAACGGTTAACAGAGTTCCTAATACCAGGTATGCCTGGTGGGTAGCCCAGATCCTTACTTCATCTGCAGGTTTCTTTTCAAAATTCCCTATTAGGGATTCTCTGAAAGGGTGCAAAATGTCATCAGGGGTATTACGAATATCCTTCACGTATTGAAAATACTTCTCAATAAACGTCTTTCCCACTTTTTTTTCTATACAAACAACCAATAAATGAGAAGCTGTTCCCACCTGTTGCTGGTTGTAAGAAGCTTTCATGAGTTCCTTCTGCAACTCCTTGTTTTGAACCACTACCAGCTTTAACGGCTGTAATCCATACGAGGTAGCTGTAAGGTTAAAGGCTTTTTTTAGGACCTTAACTTTATCTTCAGGTAATAATCTTTCAGAATCAAATTTTTTAGTGGCATATCGCCACTTTAAAGCTTTTACACTTTCCATTCACATGATTTTCGGCAAAGATAATCATTCCAATAGGAAGGCAATAAAAAGCCGAACAGCTGAGAGAATACCGGTATAATAATTTGATATGGGAAAAACCGAAAATTAAAATCTAATTTTTTTTGCGGTTTCTTCGATCGGAGTAAATTTTGTAGACCTTTTTGAGAAGGAACCCGCTAACGAGCAGTACTACAAGAATCTCTACTCCAATTAACAGGTAAATAAGAGTCATACTTAATAATTTTGAAAAATCAGAATGACTTTTGTTAAAAATCAGAACGACTTTAATTAAAAAAATAAATCTACCCTAAAGATCTGTTAAAGCTTACGGTTTTTCACACAATAATTGCAATTTATAACACAATTTTAAACATCTAATTTCAGGAATACGTTTAAGTTTAGCCAGACATTAACGTTTTTAAAACAAGTGTTACCTGAATACGCAATAAGTGAATTCAGGCTACCACAATTAATAAGGTTAAGTTTATTTTAGCGAACCTAAAGAATTTACTTGATGCAGTTATACATAAAAGCCCTACCTGTTGAAGATATAATTGGGGATCTTTCGAAAGAATTTGATACTCCTATAGAAGAGGATGCAGGAGAATTAACCATTCGAATTCCTGAAAACATAGGTGAAGGTTTTGTGAGAGGAACAAGTTTTTCCAACGGGGTGGGTATTATCGAGTATTACTGTACCTTTTTTCAGGACCTGGAACTACATTTCACGGTGAATAAGACTCAGCCATTAAAATTTATATTTTGTTCTGAAGGGAGAATAGACCATTCTTTTGAGGAAAACGAAGAAATTCATTCTATTGATACTTACCAAAACATTATCGTATCCAGCAGCGGTCATAACGGCCACATATTGTTTTTCAAGGCTAATGAAACCGTTCATGTCTCCAGCCTGGAAATCATTAGAGAGGAATTTAGCAAAAGAAATAATTATGACTTCGAAGGTCTCGAGCCTAAGCTAAAAAAGCTTTTCGAAGATTCGGTTGCTGAAAAATTGTTCTTCTACCAGGGCAACTACAGTATACAGGCGGCAGATATTGTTGAAGAGATCAATAACAAGGAAGTTTCAGGTTTCCTAAGGTCGATCTTCCTGGAAGGTAAAGCTTACGAGATGCTTGCCAAACAGATCAACCAGTACCATGACGACCAGAACGAAGAAAAAAAACCTGTTCTCCTGCGACGTTCAGATGTGGAAAAAGTAAAACGAGCTGTTGAAATCATTAATGATGATCTCACCAGGAATTTTTCTGTAGATCATCTTGCCAAAGAGGTGGGTACAAACGTAAATAAACTTCAGGAAGGTTTTAAGTACATGTTTGATCTCACGGTAAATA